>PXDP01000174.1 GCA_003565035.1 PVC group bacterium
AGAGAACAAAGCTGATGATGCAGGCGCGCAGGATACGCGGGATTTTGTCTTCGAGCCGGCCTTGATGGGGACGTTTGAAGAGGCCAAGCTGGCGGAAAACCAGTAGAAACACCACCACCGCCAGGCCGATCAGGCGGAAGAGATCCGCTTCGCCGGGAACGCCCTTGAGCGGGTCAAGTTCGAACTGACCGGATTCAAAGCGCAGCCAGGCCGCAACGCGCAGGCCCAAAAAAATCGCGATGCTGTCGGCCAGCACCGCGATCAGGCTTGAAAGAAAATGTCCGCTGGTTTCTCGTTGCAACATGGGAGGTTGCTTTAACGGGTCCCCGGCGGGCTGACAAGTTCTATTCCATATCGTCCATGCCCTCGAGGTCCATTTCCATGGTGAGCGGCTTCATGTCCTCGGGAGACAGGATGCCACTGAGGCGGAGGACGGTTCCGACGGCTTCGGTAGTGATCTTGCGGACAAAGGGACCGGCGGCGCCGCCGATGCCGGGACCGAAGTTCTGGATCATGGCGGCGACCTGCTGGGCGGCCATGTCATTGCCGATGTCAATATTCAGGGCCATGGCCAGATTTTCTGCGGCATTGCCGGAGAAGGTGATGCTGCTGAGGCCCGCAAAGGGAGCGGCCATCATGCCCATCATGGGGTCGGCGGCGCTCATTTGCTGCACCGTACCGGCCAGTGCGCCTCGGGCGGCGGCGGGTAGCACCAGTGCCATACGGATCTGATTGCCCTCCAGTCCCTGCAGTGCGGGGATCAGGCCGGGACCGGGTGTGGCGGTCTGGCCGCCGCTCAGCCGGGCATGCGCGGAGGTCAGCGAGGCTTCGTTGAGGGTGAGCAGAACGACATTTCCGGCATCGGAAACACTGACGTACGCTTTCTCAATGGGGGTGTCCGCGTCCTCAACCTGCGGATTGAGCTGAAGCACGGGGGTGCCCCCCAATTCGATTTTTTCCACGTTGGCGCTGCCGGGGGTATCCTCCTGAAGCAGTTCAATCCCTTTCTGAAGATCGTCAAGTGTCAGGGGACGGCCCACTTCCACTGCCAGAACAAACTGGAGGGCTTCCAGTGTTTCGGGGGTGGGCTCAAAATCGACCGAAAACAGACCCTCGGGCAGCTTGAACGAAAGCATATAGCCGAGAATGTCTTCTTCTTTCAGTCCCATGGCGGCCTGAATGCGCTCCTGTTGCTGGGTGCGCATGGCCTTGATTTGCGGGGACTGCTGGGCCTCGATGGCCTGCATAAACGGGGATTGATTCAGTTCGGCCATGTTCACAGCCAGAATCATGTCGGCACCTTCAACAACGGCGGCCTGTTGAAGCGGCTGAGCGGACAGGAGACCGGGAATCAGTCCTGAAATCAGCGCGGAGGTTAAACTTAAAAGACGGATACGCTTCGGAAACATAAAAAACTCCATGGGGGTTGTGAAAGAAATCTCATTCAAGTGGAATTCAGGCGGAGAGGCAAGGGGAAAGTCATCACGGAAGGAAATAATTCGTGTTTTGTGCGCACCTGTTGCATTTTCATTCGCCGGCCTCCATTTCGGTGAGACTTTGGGCAAAAGCCGCGAGGACGGTTTCGGCGTTAAATCCGCGCCTTGAGGAGGTATTCTTTGGATGTGCCGAAGGGGGCGGGGCATATCCCTTGGCATAAAGCCATGCCCGGTAAACCGCTTGGGCGATCTTCCAGTTGATGGGCGTTCCCGCCAAGGTCTTGGGTGGCAAACCCAGTTCGCGGGGTGTGACCCGCTTTGAGGTCCGGATTAGGTGCATCAATCCCCCGCGGCAGCGGGAATTCCCCCGGGTCGCCTGACCATATCCGCTCCATGTGTAAGCATGGGGCTCTTTACAAATTCCGGCCCGTACAGGGTTCAGGTCGATATATGCCGCCACGGAACACAAGGCCTCCGGCGTGTCTTTCAGTACCATGCTCCTGTATCTTCCATCCCAAAACACCCCATAAAGATTGTGTTTCTTGTTGTACCAGGCTGAGAAGCCTTGCTTGAGCACCCGCATATAATCCGGAAGATTGTGCATTCGCCTGGTCAATTCGGCTTCCATTTCCTGCTTCAGCGGGACCGGTGAGCCCTCATGCGCCTCCATCCAGGCCCGCACCTTCCGCTCCGGCCAGACCTGACGAACTCTGCGGACAATTTCTTCTGTGTGCACCTGTTGCACCGGGGGAATCCAAAGGAGGAGATGCACATGATTATTCATAAGACAATAGGTGAGAATGCTAATGCCTGAAAAATCGGCCCAACGATAGAGCAGGTCGGTAAAGGCGGCTTTCTCCTGATCACCAAACAAAAATCTTTGCTGGACGACCCGGCTGGCGACATGAACAAAATATCCTCCGGACTTGGGTAAAATCCGGAGTCCGCGTTTACGCGATTTCAGTGGTGTGGGACGGGAAGGAATAGGCATAACGGAATCTCCTGACTAAAATTTACAATCAATCACAATCCCCTACACCCCGGGATCTTGCTGTCTTCCGGAATTTTCTTCATTTTTTTCTATTCCGTCTTCGCCGCGCTCGCTGTGCGCACCTGTTGCAAAACGGTTTGCCTGGGCTGTGCGCACCTGTTGCACGTGAGTGTTTCCGATGACCGGAACGCGCGGCGGTCCTTTTTCCGACCATCGGAAAAAGGTTGAATAATCCGTTAAAAAAATAACGATCAAAAAAGGGCTTGCGTTGAATAGATCATTTAGGATAACTGATGTCCGCAATGAATAAATTCACGTCACACGTGGGGAAACGCATGGGAAATGAACCCGCCTTGAGGGGCCGGGGTTGGGCAGGGGTGACGGCCGGTTTTGAAGTGTACCTCTCCGGACAAGGCTTCCGGAATCAACCCCCAGAAAAGACCAAGGTCAGATCATGAGTAAAGAGTCCCAAGACATTAAGTATCCCGGAATTCCCGAAGCCATGGACGGCAACACTGCGGTGATTATGTGTGAGCGTGAATCGAGCGACGCGGCGGGCGCGTATCCGATTACGCCTTCCACCCAGATGGGTGAATACTGGGCGGAAATGGCGGGGGCGGGACATATCAATGTTTCGGGGCGTCCGTTGATTTTTGTGGAGCCGGAGGGTGAACATGCGGCGGCGGGCGTGACGGCGGGGATGTCGATGGCGGGCCTGCGGGCGTCGAATTTCTCTTCGGGACAGGGGATTGCCTACATGCATGAGTCGCTCTACGCGGCGGTGGGCAAACGGCTGCCCTACATTCTGAACGTGGGTTGCCGCGCGATCACCAAATCCACCCTGAACGTTCACGCGGGGCATGATGATTACCATTTGATGGACGATACCGGCTTTTTCCAGGTCATGGCTAAGAGCGCCCAGGAGGCGGCGGACCTGAACCTGATCTCCCGTAAGATCGCGGAACTTTCGCTCACCCCGGGGGCGGTGGGGCAGGATGGGTTTTTGACTACCCACTTGATCGAAACCCTGCGGGTGCCGGAGCGGGAACTGGTCGAGGAGTTTCTGGGGCATCCCGAGGATATTATCGACTGTCCCACTCCGGCGCAGCGGATGATGTATGGTCCCCAACGGCGCCGGGTTCCGGTGCTGTGGGATGTGGACAATCCGGTGGTGGCGGGTTGTGTGCAGAACCAGGATGTGTATATGCAGTCGGTCGCGGCTCAGCGCCCTTATTTCTTTGAGCACATCAAGGCACTGACCGATCAGTGCATGGCCGAATATGCGGCCCTGACCGGCCGGGCCTACAAGCGGGTCATGGGGTATCGCACTGAAGATGCAGAATATCTGATTCTGGGCATGGGCTCGCTGATGGGCACGGCGGAGGCGGTGACCGATTATTTGCGGAGCACCCGGGGGATCAAAGTCGGGGTGGTGAATATGACGATGTACCGTCCGTTCCCCAGCGATCTGGTGGGGGAACTCATCAAAGGCCGCAAGGGTGTGGTGGTGCTGGAGCGCACCGATCAGCCGCTGGCGGAAGATCTGCCGCTGATCCGCGAGATCCGCGCTACGGTGAGCAAGTGTCTGGAAAACGGGATGAGTCACGGCAAAGGCGACAAGCCCTATCCGCACCACACGGTCTATACCAAACTGAGCGATGCGCCGGTTCTTTATTCGGGATGCTTTGGAATGGGCAGCCGCGACCTGCAGCCGGGCGATGTGATTGGCGCAGTGGAAAATATGCTGCCGGACGGGGATCACCGGAAATTTTTCTATTTGTCCATTGATTTCGTGCGCGACACGGCGGCGACGCCGAAGCAGGAAATTCACATGAATCAGATCCGCGAGGGCTATCCGAAGATCAAAGAAATGGCGGTCAAAGGCAGCGAAAACCCGGATTTGCTGCCCAAAGGCGCGATCACGGTGCGCATGCACTCGGTAGGCGGCTGGGGCGCGATTACCACCGGGAAAAACTTGGCGGTGACCCTCAACGAACTGCTGGGATACGATATCAAAGCGAATCCCAAGTACGGTTCGGAGAAAAAAGGTCAGCCGACCACCTATTATCTTTCCGCCGCGCCGGAGCCGATCAAGATCAACTGTGAATACCATTATGTGGATGCGGTTTTAAGTCCTGATCCCAATGTGTTCGGTCACTCCAATCCGCTGTTCGGACTGAAAGAGGGCGGGGTGTTCATTTGGCAGGCGGACGCGGAACTCACGACCCCGGAGGAGGTCTGGGCACGCGTACCGGTGCAATATCAGCGCTTCATTCTCGAGAAGAAAATCAAAGTCTGTTATCTCGACGCCTTCAAAATCGCCCGCGAAGAGGCGAGCGATCCGGAACTTCAGTTGCGTATGCAGGGCAACGCCTTCCAGGGCGCATTCTTCAAAGCCTCCTCGGTGATGGAGACGGCGAAGCTCACAGAAGAGACGCTTTTCCATGCGATCCGGCATCAGTTGGAGCACAAATTCGGCAGCAAAGGCGCCCGGGTGGTTGAAAACAACATGAAAGTCGTCCGCCGCGGCTTTGATGAACTCAAAACCCTGCCGGAACTGCCGGTGAGCACCGCCGGCGAGCAGTTAAAGAAAGCGGTTTCGATGCCGGTAACGCTCAAGCGCATGAACGCCGGCACCGACGCGATGACCGACATTCACCGCTTCTGGGAGCAGACCGGCAGTTTCTATGCCGGCGGCAAGCCCAACGACAACCTGGCCGATCCCTTCAATGCGATGAGCCTGATTCCGGCGGCCACCGGGGTATTCCGCGACATGACCAGCATCCGCTTTTCGCATCCGATCTGGGATCCGGAAAAATGCACCGCGTGCAGCGACTGCTTCACGGTCTGTCCCGATGCGGCGATTCCCGGAATTGCCTGCACCATCTCCGATGCCTTCGGCACTGCCCTGAAAAAACTCGAAAAACAGGGCAAGCCGGTCGCGTTGCTGCCCAAAGCGGTTCGCGAAGTGGAAAAACGGATGCGCAACGCCACCGGCGGCGCGAACGGATCCTCGGTGGATGCCACTGCGCTCATGCACACTGCGATTGACGAGCTGTTGGCGGACACGCCGTCGGCCGAACGCGAACCGCTGCGCGAAGAGTTCGAGGGCTTCAGGGACTGCATGGGCGGATTCAAATTCTCGCTCACCAAACCCTATTGGAATCAGAAAGAAAGCAAGCAGGCGGGGACCGGCGGTCTGTTCGCGATCACCGTAAATCCCTACACCTGCAAAGGCTGTATGTTGTGCGTGGATGTCTGCGATGACGACGCCCTGATTGTGGCCCCGCAGACCGACGAATCGATTGACCGTCTCCGCAAAGACTGGGACTTCTGGGAAGATTTGCCGAACACCTCGGCGGATTTCATCCGTGTGGATGATATGGACGAAAAGATCGGCGCCCTGGAAACCATGCTGCTGGACAAGAGCATCTACAGCTCCATGGTCTGCGGCGACGGTGCCTGCACCGGCTGCGGAGAAAAAACGGTTCTGCACCTGTTCACCAGTACGATTACGGCGCTGATGCAGCCGCGGGTGAAAAAACAGATCGCCGAAATCGACGTGCTGATCGCCAAGCTGGAACAGAAAATCCGCGACCGCCTTGCGGCCACCGTGGATGTAAGCGATCTTGACGCGCTGAACCGGATTGCGCAGGCAAGTGCCGGCGGCGATCTGAAACTCTCCGCGCTGGCGGCGGAACTGGACAAAGGCAAAGCCGGGTCGCCGATTGATCAGGACTGGCTCAAGTCTGTCACCCGCCTGATTGCCCGTCTGAAAGATCTGAAATGGCGTTACACGGACGGACCGGCCAAAAACGGCCGCGCAAATCTGGGCTTCATCAACTCGACCGGATGTTCTTCGGTCTATGGATCCTCCTGGCCGTACAATCCGTATCCCTTCCCCTGGGCGAACCACTTGTTCCAGGATTCGCCCTCGGTGGCGATGGGGATCTTTGAGGGTCACATGGTCAAGATGGCCGACGGCTTCAAGGCACTGCGGATGGCGCGTGCGGAAGTCGAAGGCGACATCGACGCGGCGCAGATGTCCAAAGACTTGCAGTACTTCGACTGGAATCAGTTCACCGACGAAGAATATCTGCTCTGTCCGCCGGTCTGTGCGGTGGGTGGGGACGGAGCGATGTACGACATCGGCTTCCAGAACCTCAGCCGCATGATGATGTCCGGCCGGCCAATCAAAGTGATGGTGCTCGACACGCAGGTGTATTCGAACACCGGCGGACAGGCCTGTACCTCCGGCTTTATTGGTCAGGTGTCGGACATGGCACCCTACGGAAAATCGTGGAAAGGCAAGAGCGAGATCCGCAAAGAGATGAGCCTCATTGGCGCGGCGCACCGCAGCGCGTTCATCTTCCAGGGCAACACCTCCAACTACACCCATTTGCTGGAGGGCTTCATCGACGGACTGAACACCCGCCGTCCGGCCTTGTTCAACGTGTACGCGGTGTGTCAGCCCGAGCACGGCGTGCCGGACGACAGTTCGGTCTTCCGCAGCAAAATGGCGCTGGAATCCCGCGCGTATCCGCTCTTCCGCTTTGACCCGGATGCGGGAACGGATTGGTCGGAGTGCATCTCGCTGGAAGGCAATCCGGCTCTCGACGACGACTGGCCCAGCTATACGCTGCAGTATCAGGAAGAGGACGGAACCAAGCAGAAGCTGGAACTGCCGATGACCTTCGCCGACTTCGCGGTTGCCGAAGCCCGCTTCCGCAAGCACTTCCGCGTCGCGCCCCAGGACACCTGGAACGATAACATGGTGCTGCTGGCTGAATTTATCGAGCTGTCCGAAGAGGATCGCGAAGGCAAATTCCCCTTCATCTGGACGCTGGACAAAAAGAACCGACTCAGCCGGGTGCTGGTGGCCGAACCGATTGTGAAATCCACCGAAGAGCGCATCCACTATTGGCGCACGCTCAAAGGACTGGCCGGACTGACGAAGAAAGTCGATCCCGAAGCCATCGCCAACGCCGTCCGCGCCGAAACCGCGCAGAAACTGGCGCAGGGTCTGATGAATATGCTCGGGGGCGGCGATGTGTCCGCGCTGTTGTCCTCTGCACCTGCGGGCGATTCCGCTCCGGCGGCCTCCGGCGGCGGTGCATTCGAAGCCGCATGGATTGAAAAATCCCAGTGCACCTCCTGCGACGAATGTGTCACCATCAACCCCAAGATCTTTGAATACGACAGCGACAAAAAAGCGTTTGTCAAAGATCCGCGCGGCGGACCCTTCAAGGACATCGTCCGCGCGGCGGAGAAGTGCACCGGACAGTGCATTCATCCCGGCACCCCGGCTGATCCGAATGAAAAGGATGTCGAGAAGCTGGTGAAGCGGGCGGAGAAGTTTCAGTGAGGGGTTCCGGAAGATCGGACAAATCAGACAAATCGGACAAATCTGAAGGATCTGTCGGAGCCGTCGGATCGGACGGATGAAGAAATATTATGCACCTTTCAGCCTTTAATCTAAGCCAGTTCTTTGGCGGCACCTTTTCCCACGGGATTCACCCGGCGGAGAACAAGCACTTCACAGAAGCGAAGCCGATTGAGCGGCTGCCGTTTCCGGCGCAGTTGGTGTTGCCGCTGTCGATGCATGCCGGCAAGCCCTCGGTGCCTTTGGTGCGGAAGGGACAGGAAGTGGTGCGCGGCGAGCCGATTGCCCGGGCGGACGGCTTTGTCTCGGTGCCCTTGCACGCGCCGGCGACGGGGGTGATTTCGGATATCCGGCTGATGCCGTCCGCACGCGGACCGCGGGTGATGTCGCTGATTTTGGATGTCTACCCCGGCGATCCGCAGGAGGTGCTCTACGGCGCCCCGGTGGAACTCGATGCGCTCTCTCCGAAAGAGATTGTGCAGGCGGTGCAGGATACCGGGCTGGTGGGGCTGGGCGGAGCCGCCTTTCCCACCCACGTTAAACTGACCGTCCCCGAAGGCTGTTCGATTGACACGGTGCTGATTAACGGCTGTGAATGCGAACCCTTCCTGACCACGGATCACCGTCTTATGGTGGAGCAGGCGGCGGATTTGGTGAAAGGCACCCGGATTTTGATGCGGGTTCTCGGCGCCAAGCGGGCGGTGATCGGCACCGAAACCAACAAAATGGATGCGGTTGCCGCGATACAGAACGTGTTGCTGCCCAACGATACCGTTTCGGTGAAAGCGGTGCCGACAAAGTACCCGCAAGGCGCGGAAAAGATGCTGGCTAAAGCCTTGGTCGGCCGGGAAATTCCCTCGGGCACCTTTCCCTCGGCGGTGGGGCTGGGCGTGTTCAATGTGGCGACGACGACGCAGATGGGGCAGTTGATGCCCATGCAGCGCGGAGTGATTGAGCGGGTGGTGACGGTGACCGGACCGGGGGTGAAACGTCCCGGAAATTATATTGTGCCGATCGGCACCCCGATCCGCTGGCTGCTCAACCGCTGCGGGTTCGACGGACCGGCGGGGCATCTGATCATGGGCGGACCGATGATGGGCGGCACGGTCTCCTCGCTCGACACACCGATTACCAAAGGCTGCGGCGGTCTGCTGGTGCTGACGGAACATCAGCTCACGAGCGAGGAGCAGATGAAACGCTATCCGTGCATCAGTTGCGGGGCCTGCGTGGACGCCTGCCCGATGCATCTCAACCCCTGCGAGCTGGGACGGCTGGCGTACAAAGGTCAGTACGAACCGATGGCGGAGCGGTATCATTTGAACGACTGTTTTGAGTGCGGTTCGTGCAGTTATGTATGTCCGGCGGCGATTCCGCTGGTGCAGTACTTCCGAATCGCCAAATCCAGCAACCGCGAAAAGGTGGCCAAAGCATCATGAGCGATCCCGTGCATCTGAAAACCTCTCCGCATTTGCGCGGTGCGCATTCGGTGGACAAAATAATGCGGCATGTGGTGTATGCGCTGATGCCGATTTGTCTGTTTTCGATTGTTCAGTTCGGACTGAGTGCGCTGGTGCTGATTCTGACCTGCACGGCGGTCTGCGTGGGCACGGAGCATTTCGCCTGCCGGCTGAACGGACGTCCCACGACGGTGGGCGACTGGAGCGCGGCCATCACCGGAGTGCTTCTGGGCCTGATTTTGCCACCCAGTTTTCCGCTGTGGATGGCGGCGGTGGCCTCGGTGGTGTCGATTGGGATCGGCAAACTGTTTTTTGGAGGTCTGGGCTTCAATGTGTTCAATCCGGCACTGGTGGGGCGGGCGTTCGCGCAGGCGGCTTTCACGGTGCCCATTACCACCTGGACCCCGGCCATGGCGCACGCGCGCTTCAAGGAGTTCATTCCTTCCACATTCACGTTTCCGTTTGCTGCGCCCCCGGACCTGCGGCCCTGGATGGAGCGTTTGCAAATCGACGGCTTTACGGGTGCGACCCCGCTGGCACTGATGAAATTTGATTATGTGGACACCGAATCCGCGAAGCTGTTTGTCGGCACAGTGGCGGGGTCGGCCGGGGAAACCTCCTCGATGCTGATTTTGCTCTGCGGCCTTTATCTGGCGTACCGCAAAATGCTGAACTGGAAAATTGTGGCATCGGTTCTGGCCTCGGCCGCCGTCTTTTCGTGGATTTTCTGGGTGAAAGATCCCTCCGTATATCCGACACCGCTGTTCACGCTGACCTCGGGCGGACTGATGATTGGCGCGGTGTTTATGGCCACCGACATGGTGTCCTCGCCGGTAACGCCGCTGGGTGTGGTGATTTACGGCAGTATCATCGGCGTGGTCACGGTGATGATCCGTTTGTTTGGCGGCCTGAACGAGGGCGTGATGTACGCGATTCTGCTGGCCAATGCGGCCACGCCGCTGATCAACAATCTGACCCAGCCCCGCATTTACGGCGCGGTGCGCCGGAAGAAGGAGGTCAAAGCGTGAGCGATATTGCACAGGATGCTATGGAACTGCCTCCGCAGCCCAGTCCTTTCCGGCTGGTGGGGACGCTCGGCGGGATTGCGGTTCTTTCCGGTCTGCTGGTGGTGATGACCTATCAGTGGACGAAACCGGCGATTGAACGCAATCAGCGCGAAGCGCTCGAACGCGCGGTGTTCAGCGTGCTTCCCGGCGCGGTGCGCAGCGAGCCGGTTGAGATGACGGGCCAGACCGTGTTTGCCGGATTTGATGAAGCGGACCGGCGCATTGGTTTTGCGCTGGAATCCGAGGCGAGAGGGTATCAGGATTTGGTCCGGATCTTGTACGGATTTGACCCCGACCGTCAAAAAATTATTGGCATGACCGTACTGCAGAGCACGGAAACGCCGGGGCTGGGCGACAAAATTATACGCGATCCGGCCTTTCACGCCAACTTTGAGGCCCTGGACGTTTCCCGTGAGGTGGAGGTGGTGAAAAGCGGTGCCAAAACGGAGGCCTGGCAGATTGATGGCATTTCCGGAGCGACGGTCAGTTCGCAGGCGGTGGGACAGGCGATTCGCCGGGGGGCGGAGTTAAGGGAGAGGGTGTTGGCGTTTTATCGGGGGGATCAGACAAATCGGACAGATCAGACAAATCTGACTGAGCGGGGGGGGCAACCATGAGCGCACCTGAAAAAATGAACCTTCAGACCTTTACGCAGGGCCTCTGGAAAGAAAATCCGGTGTTTGTGATGATGCTGGGGCTTTGTCCGGTGCTGGCGGTGACCAATACGGCGATGAATGCGCTGGCGATGGGGCTGGCCACGACCTTTGTGCTGATTTGCTCAGGATTTCTGGTGTCGCTGTTGCGTAAGGTGATTCCGAAACAGGTGCGTATTGCTTCGTATATCATCATTATCGCCACCTTTGTGACCATGGCCGATTATCTGATTCAGGCGATCAGCCTGGAGGTGTACCAGGCGCTGGGCGCGTTTATTCAGTTGATCGTGGTGAACTGCATTATTCTTGGACGCGCGGAGGCGTATGCGTCGAAGAACGGACCGCTGAAAGCGGTGGTGAATGCTACCGGAATGGGACTGGGCTTCACTTTTGCGCTGCTGTGTCTGGGCGTGGTGCGCGAGGTGCTGGGCGGCGGAACGCTGTTCGGCATGCAGGTGATGCCGGACCGCTTCCAACCCTGGTCGATTTTTGTGCTGCCGCCGGGCGGATTTTTTGTGCTGGCCTTTTGGCTGATGCTCTTTGCGGCATTTGAGGAGCGTAAACAGAAGAAAGGAGTGACGGCATGAACCCCGGATCGTTTTCGGCTATTTTTCTGGATGCGTTTCTGATCAACAACTTTGTGCTGGCGTTGTTCCTCGGGATTTGTCCGTTTCTGGGCGTGTCCGGCAAAGTGAAAACCGCCGGGAACATGGGCATGGCGGTGACCTTTGTGATGCTGGTGAGTTCGCTGTGCGCTTTTGGCCTGAACCATTTGCTGGTGAAGTTCGAGCTGGAATTTCTGCGGCTGATTTGCTTCATCGCGGTGATTGCCTCGGCGGTGCAACTGGTGGAAATGGCGATCAAACGCTTCAGTCCGACTTTGTTCCGGGCGCTGGGGATTTTTCTGCCGCTGATTACCACCAACTGCGCAATTTTGGGGTTGGCGCTGTTTCAGACCGCGCGGGAATACTCGTTTGTGCAGTGCCTGGCGTTCAGTCTGGGGGCGGGCGCGGGATTCAGTCTGGCGCTGCTGCTGATGGCGGGTTTACGGGAGAAGCTGGAACTGGCGGATCTGCCGGGACTGGCCCGCGGGGCGGCTCTGAGCCTGATATTAGCGGGAATGCTCTCGCTTGCTTTCATGGGATTTGCGGGGTTGGGCGGATGAACACGCAACTGCTCATTTCCATCGGCATCATTTTCGCCGCGTTTACCTTCTGGGTGATCATTCAGGAAAGCGCGCGGCGTTTTGCGCGGCGGCATCCCGAGTTCGGTCCGGCCCGGGAAGAGGGCGGGGAATGCGGGATTTCGTGCGGGTGTCCGAATTGGAAGAAATGCAGAGATAGAGGTCAGAGGGTAGAGGGTAGAGGCGAGAGGGTAGAGGGTAGAGGCATATTCGCCGGGGCCGAGCGGGATATATTGGCGGATTTTCAAGAACCGGCTTTGAAAACTGGACGCGGAATGAATGCTAATGACAACAAGGGAAACTAAATCACTAACCTCTGACCTCTTCTTCATTCTCCGGCAGGGACTGCCGGGTTACTCCGAACCTCTGAACTCTACCCTCTGACCTCTTTTTCATTCTCCGGCAGGGACTGCCGGGTTACTCCGAACCTCTGAACTCTACCCTCTGACCTCTAAATCCCCTGGAGCCCATTATGAACCTAACCGAATATGACATTAGCCATCCTTATCAAGCCGT
This sequence comes from PVC group bacterium, assembly GCA_003565035.1. Lineage (GTDB taxonomy): Bacteria > Verrucomicrobiota > Kiritimatiellia > SS1-B-03-39 > UBA6053 > PXAS01. Next base: position 12,687 of record PXDP01000174.1, read on the forward strand.
CGTGTCCAGCAGCGAGCGGATCACGCCGGAGAGCACCGACGAGGTGCGCCACATCACCTTGAACATTGCTTCGGCGACCTTCAATTATTTGGAGGGACAGAGCATCGGGGTTCTGGTGCCCGGACCGCATGAGTTTGGAAACGAATATCACATGCGGCTGTATTCGATCGCCAGTTCGCGTCAGGGAGAAGGACAGAATATGTCTGAGATTTCTCTGTGTGTTCGCAGGTGCTTTTACATTGACGAGGTCAGCGGAGAGAAACATCCGGGGGTGGCCTCGAACTATCTCTGCGATCTGAAACCCGGCGCGAAGATTGATATTGTCGGACCGTATGGACGTCAGTTCCTGGCCCCGAAAGATCCGGAAAGTCATTTGCTGATGATCGGAGTGGGGACCGGAATCGCGCCGTTCCGGGCGTTCCTGAAGCACATTTACAATGAGCGGGGTGACTGGAAAGGCAAAGTCCGTCTGTTCTACGGTGCCCGGACCGGCATGGACAAACTGTACTTCAACGATAAAAACGATGACCTCGTGAACTACTACGACGAAGGCACCTTCAAAGCGATTGAGGCCTTCAGCCTGCGGCCGCATTTTGATGATCCGGCGGATCTGGCCACGGCGGTCAAAGTGCATGCGGCGGAGGTCTGGGAGATGCTGCTCGCCGACAAATCCTACGTGTATATAGCCGGCCTGAGCAGTCTGGAGGCGCAGATGGACGAAGTGCTCTCCGAGATGGCCGGTTCGCCCGAAGCCTGGCAGGACAAAAAACAGGACCTCATCGACGAACACCGCTGGTCGACGTTGTTTTATGGGTGAAAAGGGCCGGTGTTCCGCGTTTACGCGGAAGGATAAGCGAAGCTTCAGCCAGCGTGTTTCATGGGACATGGACCCTGCCGCAAGACCTGGCCGCAAGACCCTGTCCACCGCATACCCGGACCGTAAACGGCCCTCTTTGGCTTCCGCGTAAACGCGGGACTCGGACCTTTTACGCCTTCTTTTCCTCCGGCTCCGCGGGCAGGAAATCCATTTGGCGGGTTTCGAGGTCGACGCGGTCGATGTGCACGGCGATGGGGTCGCCGAGCTGGATGACCTTGCCGGTATTGCGCCCGGTGGCGCGGGTGCCGGTGCTGTTGACTTCGTAGTAGTCGCTGTCGAATTTGGGAAACGGGATGAGTCCTCGCTGTCCGCTTTCTTCGAGTTCCACCAGAATTCCGCGGGGTATGATGTTGGAGACGGTGGCGGGGTAGGGTCCGGTTTCGCCGCGGTTGAGCTTTTCGCGGTAGAAATCGAGCCGTTTGACGTTGACGGTTTCCTGTTCGGCATCGGCGGCGGCGCGTTCGCGTTCGCTGCAGTGCAGACAGATTTTGCGCAGTTCGGCGGGACTGTAGGGGGAATCTTTGTCCTGCTCCAGGGCGAGCAACAGGCGGTGCGCGATCAGGTCGGGATAGCGGCGGATGGGCGAGGTGAAGTGCGTGTAGGTGTCGAACGCGAGTCCGAAATGCTCTCCAAGTTCCTCGCTGTAGATGGCGCGGTTCATGTTTTTGAGCAGGGTGATGGTGACCGCCTGGCGCAGGGGATCGGCCATTTCGCGTCCGATGATTTCGTTGAGCGTTTCGCGGCTGACAGGCACGCCCTCGATCCCGAGCTGGCGGAGGTCCTCGGCCATCTGATTGAAATCGTCTTCGGTGGGTTCTTCATGCACGCGGTAAATGGCGGTGCCGAAGCGGGAGGCGAGCAGGGCACCCACCTCGCGGTTGGCCATGAGCATGCATTCCTCGACGAGGTGGTTGGCTTCGATCGGGGTTTTGCGGGTAAAGCCGGTGACTTGGCCTTCCTCGTCGAGCACGCAGCGGATTTCCGGCATTTCGAAGGCCAGGGCGTGTTCGCGCATGCGCCCTTTGCGCAGCTTGCGGGTGAGGCGGCCCAGCGCCAGCACCGCATCGCGGGCTTCTTCGGACACATCGGGAACCTGACCGCCGTCGAGCAGCGTTTGCGCCTGTTCGTAGGTGAGGCGCTGCTTGCTGTGAATCACCGAACGGCAGGTGTCCACCTGCACCACGGCGCCGTGGGTGTTGATGTCGAGAAACACACTGTGGGCCAGACGGTCCTGATGGGGAACGAGGCTGCACAGGTCGTTGGTCAAATGCTCCGGCAGCATGGGCACCACCCGGTCCACCAGATAGGCACTGGTGCCGCGGGCGGCGGCTTCCTGATCGAGGGGGCCGTCTTTGCGGACAAAATGGGCAACGTCGGCGATATGCACCCCGACCCGGGTGATTTTTTTATCCAGAAATTCAATGCTCAGCGCGTCATCGTAGTCCCGCGCGTCGAGGGGATCGATGGTGACAATCATTTCACCGCGCAGGTCCCGGCGTTCTTTGAGGTCTTTGGGGGTGACGGCGGTTTTGTAGGCCAGCGCCTCGCTCATGACCTCTTTGGAGAACTCGGAGGTGAGGCTGTGGGTGCGCATGATGGCGAGAATATCCACGCCCACATCGTCGGCATGGCCGAGATCCTCGACCAGAACGCCGGTTTCGCCCTGGGCCGGATCCATGCGGTCGTCCAGACGGACGACGACTTTGTGCGAGGCTTTGGGGACAATGTTCTCAAAGTCGCGGACCCGCACCGAGGATTGGAAGCGGGAATCGTCCGGCAGGATCGACCAGCTTCCGCCGGAGCGGCGCAGGGTGCCGACGCAGAGGACATTGGCCCGTTCGACCACCTCGAGGACGCGGCCCTCATACAGCCCCTTTTTGCGTCGGGAAGGTTCAACGGTCACCAAAACCCGGTCGCCATGGCGGGCCACGGAAACGGCTTTGACGGGGATGAAGACCTCATCGACCTCCAGATCGCCGGGAAGGTGGTCCTGGGATTGCGGTTCCACCGCCACGAAAGCAAAGCCCTGCGGATGGATGGAGATAACCCCGGTGACGGAGGGGAGCGGCTTTTTGTCTTTTTTGGCCATGTCGGGCGGGGCCAGGCGGCCGCCGTTCAGGCGGACGATCCGGCCCTGCTCCTCCATACGCACGAGCACCTTGCGCAGTTCCTTGCGCTTGGAGTTGTTGTAGCCAAGGCCACTTAAGAGGCCCTGAAGCTTCAGAGGTTTGTATCCGGGCTTTTTGATAAAAGCCTCGACTTGTCGTTGTAAATTGTCCTGATTCATGAAAAAATGATTTCCTATTTGATGTCTGTATTGTGAAAGGTAAGAGCGATCCCATGAGTGACCCCCAAATTCCCCGCGTTTTATTCGTCAGCAGTGAATCCCGGCCCTTTGCCAGTACGGGAGGGCTTGCCGATGTATCGGAAGCCCTGCCGAACACCCTGAACGCCATGGGGGTTCAGGTGGAACGGATCATGCCGCTGTACCGCAGGGTGTGGGAGGGGCAGAGCCAACACGGATATTCTCTTGAACGCACGCCCCACTCTTTGAAGATACCCCCGTTGATGATTCCTATGGGGGGTGAAGTGATCGAAGCCGAGATATATTCGTGTCGCCATATGGGAACTCTGACCTATTTTGTCGGATGCGAAGAATACTTCGACCGGCTTGAACTATACGCGCTTCCGCACCGGGAGTACAGAGATAATTTCAAACGTTTTCTTTTTTTTCAAAAAGCGGTGGTCGCCCTGATCGACGGTTTGGGGCAGCCGTATGATGTTTTGCACCTCAACGACTGGCAGACCGGCCTGATTCCGCTGCTGCTGGACAAGGGGCTGAACGGCACCGGCCGCGCCCGGCGGGAAAAGGTGCTTTTCACGATTCACAATCTCGCATACCAGGGCGTTTACCCGGCGACGAATCTCTACGAAACCAATCTGCCCGGCAATATGCTCAACCGCTATCCGGAGATCGAATTCTACGGTCAGATCAATCTCATGAAGGCCGGACTCGCCGGAGCGGACCGCGTGAACACCGTGAGTCCGACCTATGCAAACGAAGTGACCACTGGGGCCTTTGGCTGTGGACTGGACGGGGTGATCCGTGCGCTGCCGGAGCCGGTGGTCGGCATTGTGAACGGGGTGGATGTGGAGGCCTGGAATCCGGAGACGGACAAAACCCTGCCCGCAAACTACTCAAAGAGCAAGCTGGCCAACAAAGAAGTCTGCAAGCAGGCGCTGGTGGAGGAATTCGGGTTGAACTATCAGAAAGATCTGCCGGTGTTTGTGCTGGTGGGGCGGCTGGTGGATCAGAAAGGGCTGGATGTTTTGGCCAAGGCGATTGAAGAGATGCTGGCCCTGCCGCTGCAATTTCTGTTGCTGGGTTCGGGACAGGAGAAGTACCACAAGCTGATTTTGGACTGGAACCAGGCCTGGCCGGAAAAATTTGCCGGAAAAATCGGGTATGATTCCGATTTGAGCCATCGCATGGAGGCGGGCGGCGACTTTTTCCTGATGCCGAGCGCGTTTGAGCCCTGCGGACTCAATCAACTCTACAGCCTGCGCTATGGCACCCTTCCAGTGGTGAACAAAACCGGCGGGCTGGTGGATACGGTGACCGATGTGCGCGAGCATCCCGAGTCCGGCACCGGCTTTTTAATGAACGCCTACACGCCGGAGGCTCTGCTGGCCTGCATTCGCGCGGCGCTGAGCCTCTATCACGAGAAAAAAGAACTCAAGCGGATTCAGGTCAACGGGATGAAGCAGGATGTCACCTGGACCCGGACGGCGGAACGGTATCTGGCGTTGTATCAGGAACTGACGGATTCTCAGGAATAGCCACGGATATCCAGTCCGGGAACACGGGTGAACGCCCCTGTATTCCTTGTAACCAGAGGCATGGAGTGAGCCAGTGAATGTGCGGCAATCCAAAGATCATTCCCGCCGATCCTGAGTCCTTTTTTTCGGAGGTCACGGGAAATACGGCTATAGATTTCGGCAACCTGACGGGTAAACGACAGGATCTCGAACGAATCAATCATACGGAGGCAATCCGCATCGGATGGATTTGGAAACCCTTCGGAGTATTCCCCTAACGTAATCAGAGAGATGCAGGGAATCCTGTCGTGATTTTGTTGAAGAAAATCGTGAGCCGGACCCGGTGCCCTGTTCGCCTCCCTTTGGAGGTCAATTAAAAAGGTTGTGTCAAAGTTCAGGGATTCCATGGATCATCCGGTGGAAGGTCCATACTCTGGGCTTCATCAAGACCGTCAAGAATTTGATCCGGCACCCCGGACTTTAAGCGCGAAAGCAATGCTGAACACGTGGGCTTCCCGTTATCCCATTGGGCCCTTTTAATGACCTGTGAAAAGGATTCCCGAGGGTGCCTGCGCGAGCGGGATAATATCCGGTATGCTTCTTCGTCAACAGAAAGAGTTTTTGTTGCCATACACAGATAAATACACAGACTTTAGAGCTTTGTCAAATATTCAAGAACATCGACATTTTTCTCAGAGGACATAAAGGGGGATTATGACTTCATTCAGCACCTTTGATTCTCTGCCGCTTTCTCCGTCCCTGATGGAAAATCTTTCGGGTTTGGGTTATGACGAGCCCACTCCGATCCAGGCGGCGGCGTTGCCGCTGATTCTGGAGGGGCGGGATGTGCTGGGTCAGGCGAAAACCGGGAGCGGCAAAACGGCGGCCTTCGGGCTGGGATTATTGCAGCGGCTGGATCCGGAGGTTCTGGAGACGCAGGCGCTGGTGATCTGTCCGGTGCGCGAACTGGCGGAGCAGGTGGCGACGGAAATCCGGCGGCTGGCCCGGAACATTCCCAACGTGAAACTGGTGACGCTTTGCGGTGGCATGCCGGGTCGGCCGCAGGATATTTCCATGAAGGCCGGGGCGCACATCGTGGTGGGTACTCCGGGGCGCATCGCCAAGCACATCCGCAAAGAGCAACTTTTGGTGTCCGCTATCCGCACGCTGGTGCTGGATGAGGCGGACCGGCTGCTGGATATGGGCTTTGAGGAGGAGGTGAAAGAAATTGTTCACCAGATTCCCCGCAACCGTCAAACGCTGCTGTTTTCGGCCACGTTTCCGGAGGAAATCCGGGCGATGAGCCGGAAATTCCAGAAAAATCCGGAAAGTGTGATTGTGGATACCGCCCTGGCGCCGGGGGTGGTGGAGGAGCGGGAGGTGGTGGCGGGGCCCAAGGAGAAACTGCGGGCACTGTCCCGGATTCTGCGTCAGGAAATGCCCGAAAGTGCCTTGGTGTTTTGTGCGACCCGCCAGGGCTGCCGGGAGGTGGCCAAGGCACTCAGTGCGGAGGGGTTTTCGGTGGCCACGCTGCACGGGGAAATGGAGCAGCGGGACCGGAGTGACGCGCTGATCCGGCTGGGCAACCGCAGTGTGCGCATTCTGGTGGCCACGGATGTGGCGGCCCGCGGACTGGACATCGAGGATCTGCCGCTGGTGATTCATTACGATCCGGCAAACGATCCGGACATTCATCTGCATCGCACCGGACGCACCGGCCGGGCCGGACGAAGCGGCAAGGCCTTCGCGCTGGTGGAGCGGCGCCGCCCCGGCGCGCTGTTTCCGGAGGACTTGAATCCGCAGCACGGCTCACCGCCGCCGCCGGCCATGGTGAGTTTTCTGATGAACGGCGGGAAAAAAGACAAAATCCGGCCCGGGGATATTCTGGGGGCGATGGTAAAAGAGGCCGGCCTGAACGCGGAGGATGTGGGCAAAATCCACGTTGCGGACACCTACACGGTGATTGCGGTCCGCAATGGCGTTCAGCGGAAAGTCCAAAAATGGGCCACAGCCGGGCGCATCAAGGGACGCCGGATCGCACCGATGCCGGCACGGGATATTTTCTGAGTTTCCGATGATCGGAAAGCGTGCGGTTTGATTTTCCGATGATCGGAAAAATCCCACCCTTTTTTTCCGATCATCGGAAAACCGTTGTGGCTGGTTTCCGATGATCGGAAAACCGAAGTGAGGGGGAGGGAAAGGCCGGTTTACACCGTGTGAGGGACTCAGCGTTGGTTGGTGAAGGTTACGGTGCCGTCGGGGGCAACGGTTTGTTGGAAGAAGCTTTCTCCGGTGTCGAGTGTCAGGGTGCCGCCTTCCCAGGTGGCGGAGATGGGGGCGTTGTTGTCCATGGGCCGGAAGAGATCCAGGTGCGCATCCCAGTCATAATGGATGCCGTCCCGTTCGACACGGGGGCGGTTGTCGTCGGCCTGCCAGTGGACGGTGAGGGTATGGTCTTCAAGGGCGCGGAGATGGATTCGGCCTTTGTCCAGGCCGCTCAGGTCGAATGTTGCTCCTGCGAGTATTTTCCGGCGGAAGTCGGCAAAGCTGTCAAACGCTTCTGCGTCGCCCATCAGCAGCGCAAAGCCGGCATAGGTGCCGCCGGTTTGACGGATCCGCAGGGTGATGGTTCCGTTCGAGGCTTCCCGGACCGGCTGGATGGACTCCACGGGCAGGTTCAGCGGTTGGAGGGCCATGTAGGTTTTGTCGTGTTCGAGGAACCAGAGGCCGGCGTCTGTTTCGACGTTCATTTCTCCGGGAATGCTGAAGACAAATTCGGCCTGCTCATCCTGACGCAGCCAGACGAGGGCATTGCGGTACTGGCCGATCTGATCGCCCTGCCGCAGTCCGTTTATACGCCTGCCACTGTTGGCCTGGAAGAGCCGGGCTCCGCCGTCGGTGCGGTCCATGGCGATGTCAAAGGCGCGCACATCTCCCTGAGGTGACCGGCTGACGGCACTGCCCATGTAGTAGGATTTTCCGTAGAATACGGTCTCCCAGGTTTGGGGATGTTCGCTCTGTCCCGGGAGCCAGAAGGAGTAGGTGGGTTTGGTATTGATCATTTCCGCAGGTCGGGGGAAGCGTCCCTGGCCGATATGCAGGGTGGCGAGGGGAGGGCGGTAGCCGCTGGTGACGGAATGGAAGAGATCATAGTAGGGACGGGACACGGGGGCGGGTGTGTCGCCAAAGTAGAGCCAGATATAGTTGTTGAGACCGCCGCCGGTTCGTTTGGTGGGGGCTACGGCTTCTCCGCGGTAATATTTCAGGGCGGCGGAGGTGTAGAGATAATCCAGCGCGGCTTTTGCGAGACCGACGACGACTTCATCCCGGGCGAAATCGTAGAGGTTGTGGTAAGGGGCGATGGTGTGATGCAGGTAATTTTCGCTGTCCCATTCCCCGTGGTGGTTGCGGTAGAGGGCGGTGACAAAGTTTTTAATTTTGTTTTTGTAGAGGCTGCGGACGGTTTCGTTGCCGGTTTCCTCGGCCATGAGATAAACGGCAATATCCCGCATGGCCCGCAGGTTGTCGGTGTTGCGCGCATCCGCGCGGGTGCCGCGGACCGCCGGGTCCCAGCGGTCACCGACGGGCCCGCTGCCCACGCCGTGGAGTGGATGGGGAAAGGGATTGGCCAGCCGCTCCAGGTCTTCGTAGACCTTCCAGCCCTGGTCGGCATACTGCCGCCACCAGACGGTCCATTTTTCCGGGTCCGCTCCGAGGTCTTCCTCCGCATACCGGTCCCGTACGGTGCCTTCAATGGCATCCCCAGGCAGCGTGGCGATGGTTTCCCGGAAACGTTCGAGCAGCTTGAGCGCGTATTCACGCACGGCGGGATTCTGGCTGGACAGCGAACGGACCAGTTCAAAGCTGGGCCGCGGGTCGTCCGCGGTCCAGATTTTTGCGCCGTCGAACATGCGCTGGCGGTAGTCGGGGCTCAAGGCGGGTCCAAAAAAGAAATACTTCCGCATCTGGCCTTTGAGTGTGAAGCCCCAGTAATAATCAATGCCAAGGGTCCATTGGTGATCTGTTCCGCCCTGGCGGTCAGGGGTCTGCAGGGCTTGGATTACCTCATCGTGACTGCCGAGGAGATAATTGAACATGGTTCTGGGAAAGGTATCTTTTTCCCGTTCCTGGGTTGTGTTGACGCCGATTTGTCCTTCAAAGTGACGGATGACATGATTGGCCCGCTCCCAGTAGGCGTTTTCTTCGGGTTCAGGAAGGGGGGGATTTCTGAAGGCTTCCGGTACTTCCGGTGTGCGTACCCGGATGAGGTCGTTTTCTTGATAAATGCGGTCACGCGGATGCATTTCGGCGTGCAGGGGCATTGTGGCGGCAGTGGCCAACAGGGCTGCGATCAGGGTTTGGGTTTTCGTCGCGGTGCGGGGGTTTTTCATTTTAGGTCCGATTCAGTCGTAGGTATGTTTGGGTGCGGGGAATGTTCGGGTGCGAACTTCCTCGGCGTATTCGTGGAAGGCGGTTTGCATTTGCTCACCGATGTCGGCATATTTTTTGACAAATTTGGGGGTGAAGCCGCTGAACATTCCCAGCATGTCGTGGAGGACGAGTATTTGTCCGTCGCATCCGGCGCCGGCGCCAATGCCGATGGTGGGAATGGGGATGGCGGTTGTGATGCTTTCCGCCAGGGCGGCCGGGCAGGCTTCCAGTACAAGCGCGAAGGCACCGGCATCGGCCAGCGCTTTGGCATCGCTTTTCATTTTTTCAGCGGCGGCCGCTTCGCGTCCCTGCACTTTGTAGCCGAGTTCTTTGACCGACTGGGGGGTGAGCCCGATATGGGCCATCACCGGGATGCCGTTCTGCACCAGGCGGCGGACCAGTCCGGCGCGTTCGGCACCGCCTTCGAGTTTCACGGCATCGGCACCGGCCTCCTGCAGAAAACGTCCGGCATTGCGAACCGCTTCGTCGTCGTTCACCTGATAGGTCATGAAGGGCATGTCGGCGACGACCAGGGCGTTTTGCACGCCGCGCGCCACGGCGGCGGTGTGATGGAGCATGTGGTCGAGGGTGACGGAAAGGGTCGTCTCATAGCCGAGGACGGTCATGCCGAGGCTGTCGCCGACGAGGATGAGGGGAATTCCGGCGGCATCAACCAGGCGGGCGTTGGCGGTGTCGCTGGCGGTGAGGGCGGGGATAGGCTCTTTTCCTTTGAGGGCCCGGAGGCGGGAGGGCGTCATTTTCATGGCGGATGTCAGTCGCTGCGTTCTGAGAGGAAGCGGTTGACCTCGCGGAGGGTGCCGAAACGGAGGAGTTTGCGGGCGTGCTGGCGGGCTTCCTCGGTGTGGAGTTCGCGGATAAAGCTTTGAATGCGGGGAATATGCTGGGGGTCGACGCTGATTTTGCGGAGGCCGATGCCGATGAGGAATTTCAGCATTTCGGTGTTGAGGGCCATGTCGCCGCAGACGGAGACATCCACATCGTTGTTGATGGCGGCGTTGATGATGCGGTACACGGCGCGGAGCACGGCGGGATGGTGGCAGACGTAGAGGCTGCTGACCGATTCGTTGGTGCGGTCGACGGCGAGAAGATACTGAATGAGGTCGTTGGTGCCGATACAGAGGAAGTCGGACTCCTGGGCGAGTTCATCGATGATTTCGACGGCGGCGGGGAGTTCGATCATGGGACCCATGGCCGGGGAGGGGTTGAAGGGAACGCCTTCGTCGGCGAGTTCTTTTTTGCAGGCCTCCAGGACATCTTTGGCGGCGAGAAAATCGTCGACCGAGGAAATGAAGGGGATCATGATGCGCAGGTTTTTTTCGTGGCCGGCGCGCAGCATGGCGCGGAGCTGCTGCTTGAAGATGGGTAAATTTTTGAGGGAGAAGCGGATGGCCCGGAGGCCGAGAAAGGGATTGGCCTCTTCAAGATGCTGGTGATAGGGGAGTTTTTTGTCGCCGCCCACATCGAGAGTGCGGAGGGTGACTTCTTTATCGGGGAGGCCGGCGAAGATTTTTTCGTAGATGAGTTTTTGGGCTTCTTCGCTGGGAAATTCGTCGCGGACAATGAAGGGAAATTCACTGCGGTAGAGTCCGACGCCTTCGGCGAGGTTCTGGCGGGCAAATTCCATGTCGCTGAGGAGGTTGACGTTGCAGTGTATGGTGATTTTGGTGCCGTCACGGGTGAAGGTTTCCGGAAAGACTTCCGGGGGGGCGTCCTCTTCTTTGTGGATGAGGGGCTCGTACTGGCGGAGAATTTTCTCGGAGGGGTCGAGAAAAACGGTGCCCTGGTTGGCATCAATCAGGATGACGGTGCCTTCGTCGATGTCGAGGATCTCGGGTTTTTCCACAAAAACCATGGGCACGCGGAGGGAGCGGGCGAGGATGCTGATGTGGGAGGTGACGCTGCCCTGGACGATAATGAGGCCTTCGACGCTCTGGGCGGCGAATTTGAGGACATCGGAGGGGAGCAGTTCGCGGGCGATGATGATTTGTCCTGCGTAATCGCCGTGGTCCTCACCGTGCTGCTGCAAATTCCGCAGCAGGCGGTGGCCGAGGTCTTTCACGTCCAGCACTTTTTCGCGGAGACGGGGATTGCTGCTTTTGGCGAAGAGGCTGATGTAGTCGTTGACGACACTGCTGACGGCGCGGTCAGCGGGAGTGCCCTGGTCGATGAGCTTGCGCATGGCTCCGCTGAAGCCCATGTCTTTGAGAATCAGCAGGTGCGCGTTGAAGATGAGGGAGGCCACGTCCCCGAGGCGTTCCTCCATGTGGCGCTGGAGTTCGGTGAGCTGTTCTTCGGATTCCTGCAGGGCGAGGTTGAAGTCCTCGAGGGTGTAGGGGGAGGTTTCATCGTCGGCGGCGACGGTGAGCACATCGTAGCCGTGTCCGTCGAGAATGACGGCGGTGCCCTGGACCACGCCGCTGGAGGCGGTGGTGCCTTTGAGGAAGGAGACCATGGCCGGGCTGTGTTCGGGCGCGGCTGCGGGGGTGGTCTGCTTACGGGCCTCGTGCAGGCTCATGAGGAGCTTGGCGTTTTCAATCACCACGGCAAGCTGAGAGGCGATGGCCCGGAGGGCTTTGATGTCGTTAATGTGGAAGTAGTCGGGCTGGGGATCCTGGGTGACGAGCACGCCGACCCGCATAACCCCGCGGAGGAGGATGGGGACGGCGAGGAAGGCTTCGTAATTTTCCTCGAAGATGCCTTCGATGCGTTTAAAATTGGGGTTGGCGGAGCCGTGACCTTCGCAGATGGGCTGCAGGTCTTTCATGGCGGTGCCCACAATCCCTTCGCCCAGTTTGAGTTTGACGTTGCCTACGGATTCGGGCTTGAGGCCCTGGGTGGCGGCAAGGGTCAATTCCTCGGTTTGTTCGTCATACAGGTAAATGCTGCAGACGGCGGCGCGCATGTGGTAGGCGACAATGCTGACGGCGGACTGGAGGAAGTCCGCAAGGCTGTGGCTCCGCTCGAAGAGTCCGGCGAGTTCGCTGATATCACAGATAAGGTCTACATTGTCTTTGGCCATGCGGGTGTTCTAACATGAAAAGTGGCGGTTGACCAGTCTGAACACAGATTCCCGTTCAGGGCGCGAGGGTGTAGAGCTTCCAGGCGTAGAATGCGGCGAGGCCGAGCAGGGCCAGGGCGAGCAGGGTGGCAAAAATACGGATGCGGTGGTGCAGCAGGGTGGGGTGTTTTCTGGGGCTCATACGATATCAAACCGTTCGGAAAGGATGTGGTGGCGGGGGACATGGTTGCGCAGCAGTTCGGCCTCGACGAGATTCATGACCTTGGAGGCGGCGCACATGAAAAAGTCGGTATTCTGTCCATCGCCGGGAATGACTTCACGCACCAAGTCCTCGGTGATATAGCCGGTACGGCCTTCCCAGCCGGGTTCGGGACGGCTGAGAACATGAATGATCTTGAGGTTGAGGCTTTTTTCCATCTCCTCCAGCTCGCGAAGAAAGAGGATCTCGCGCTGGTTGGAATTTGCGTCCACCAGAAGGCATTCGCGCATGTCCCCGTGGTCTCTGAGTGTGCGGAGAATCGACATGATCGGGGTGATGCCGGCACCGGTGGCGAAGAACACGGCCCGGGTGTCGGTATTTTTGGAGAGTTTGAAGGCTCCAAAAGGGCCTTCAAGCCAGACGCGGGTGCCCGGCTCCACCCCCCGCCAACCGGAAGTGAAATCCCCGATGGGCTTGGCTGTGAAGCTGATATGGCCGCACGTTTCCCCGGAGGAGAACGAAAAGGGATGCTGCTGAAGGCTGTATGGCGAGTCGCCCACCGTCATCCAGGCATACTGCCCGGCATCGAATTTCATGCCGTCATGGCCGACGGGGTTCAGGACGATGGTGGTGGCGCTGCCGCGGTGGGCTTTGACGTTCACCACCTCGTACGGGCGTTTTTTCATCTGCATTGGACGGACAACGCGGACCTGAAGGAGAGAGTAGACGGTGATGCCGACAAATGCGGTGATGTAGGCCTGCTGCCACCAGCGGTAGGTGTGATGGGAGACCTGGAGGACATGCACCAGACCAATGAGCACCACCAGCAGAGACAGCACGCCATGGCTGAGCCGCCACCATTCGTAGACCAGCTTGAACTGTTTGCGCCAAAGGGACAGCACCACAATCAAGGCGGTGAAGATCACCGAGAGGGTGAGGGCGACCGCCCGGGGGAAATTGACGCTGGGGTCGAGAAACGTCAGATAGTCGTTTTCGGCCAGCAGGAGAATGACGGGATGGGCGAGCGTGAGGACCATGGCACCGATTCCGGCCGCGTAGTGGAACTGCAGCAGGTGGTCGGCGCCCACCTGCGGGGCGATGGTCCGCCAGCGGCCGGTGATGGCAAACTGAAGGCACATCATGGTCAGCCCCACAAACCCGAGGGCCACGCCGAACTCAATCCAGAAGCCCCGGGTGGACTGCAGAGGGCCGGCCAGCACCAAAAGGAGCGGGGAGAGGGCGAGCACCACATAGAGCGCGGTCCATTTAAAGAGATGAGCGGGGCTGGCTTTCATATTGTTCCTCTTCGTCTTTCTCCGGGGACTTTGCAAATGAAATAGAGTGTATTTAACAAAAGGGAAGGACGTAGACTGTGAGATGCGGCCGTCGCGGGATTCTTCGGCGGTTTCGGATTGATCCGGGATGCGCTCTGGCTTATGGATATGTGTTTTGATTCGCATGAATTTTTTAATCTTATGAACGTACTTTTAACTTCTTCGGACGACAAAACGCTGCACACGAAGACCTTGCAGGAAGCCATCGACAAGGTTTCGGCGGCGGGCGGCGGGTGTGTGATCCTGGTGTCGGGCGTGTTCCGGTCGGGGATGCTGCGGATGCGGGACGGGGTGGAACTGCGTCTGGAGCGCGGGGCGGTGCTGAAAGCTTCGGAGGCTGTGGAGGATCATTTGCCGCTGATCGAGACGGCGGGCAGTGGGGATTACTGGCGGCAGGCGGGCGGTTCGTTTCATTTGCTGGTGGCACAGGGCTGTCGGGATGTGGCCCTGACGGGGGGCGGGCGGCTGGACGGCAATGGCACGGCCTGGTACGATCCGGTGGATCCGGGCACGGACTGGCCGCGGCCCCGGGATGCGGACTGGCGGCGCATGGGGGCAATGGTGCTCTTTTCGGATTGTCAGGGGGTGCGGATCGATCAAGTGACGCTTGGCAATGTCTGCAACTGGACCCTGCATCTGCATGAGTGCGATGATGTGCAGGTGCGCGATATCCGGATCGTGAATCCGCCGCAGGCTCCGAATTCGGACGGGATCGACATCACCGGCTGCCGGCGGGTTTCGGTGACCGGGGCGCACATTGACACGGGGGATGATGCGGTGTGTCTGAAAACTCTGCCGGGCGGGCGGAGCTGTGAGCATGTGGTGGTGAGTCAGTGTGTGCTGCGGACGCATTGTGTGGCGTTGAAGCTGGGGGCGACGGAGAGTTTTGAGGATATGCGTAACGTGGTGTTCAGTGACTGTGTGGTGACGGGGAGTCACCGGGTGCTGGGGATCTACAGTCTGGAGGGGGCGGTGATTGAGCATGTGCTTTGCCGCAATATCACGTTTGACACCTGCACGCCGCTGATGTTTCCCCGGCCGATTCATGTGGATTTGCGGGGACACCGGCCGGAATCGAGGGTGGGGGCGATCCGGAATGTGCAGATTTGCGGGCTGACGGGGGAAACGAACGGGCGGAGTCTGTTGACCGCACAGCCGGGGGCGATGCTGGAGGATCTCCTGATTTCGGATGTGCATGTGAGGATGCCGGGGTTTGAGGATCCCGCGCGGCATGGGGCGGAATGCGGCGGGGCCCAGTTTTCCAATCGAACGCCGCGGGCGCGGGTGGAGCGGGCCGCCTTTGTTCTGGAGAATGCGCGGGGAGTGGTCATGGAGCGGATCCGGGTTCAATGGCCGGAAACGGGACGGGCACTGCCGGAGGCCTGGCGGTTTCAACACAAACTGGCGAACGGCACGCACCGGCTGTTTGAGCCCGGGGACTGGGCACTGGACGGGGACGTTCCGGTGCACGGCGTTTCGGCGCATAATGTGCACGGCGGTCATCTTGACACCCGCGCCCTGAGTGGCTGGCAGGGAGGCTCGGCGGCATTTTTGGAGGCTTCGGACTGGAATTTAACTTCACAATATTAAGGAGAACATATCATGGCAAATCTCGGATTTATACAGCATCGGTTGGGACGGACAGACGGCGTGTCGCTGGAAGTGGACAAGTTTCGCGCGATTTTGGAGCGTAACGGGCATACCGTTCATTATCTGGCCGGGAATGAGGATGTTCCGGGGGGACAGTGCATTCCGGAACTGTATCCGTTTCATCCGGTGACGCAGCGGATCCTGCAGAACGCGACCCGGGAATTGAAGGATTATGCGAATGCGGGAGAGCTGCTGGCGGAGGTGCGGGCGCATGCGGACTTGATTAAACCGGGGATGCTGCGCTTTATCCGGGAAAATGAGCTGGATCTGATTTTTCCGAACAATTTGCAGTCGGTGGGCTATAATCTCCCGGGGATGCTGGCGCTGCATGAGGTGATCCGCGAGACGGGAATCCGGACGGTGTGCCACAATCATGATTTCTGGTGGGAGGACAGCGGGGAGGTGTATCCGACGGGTCCGGAGGTGGTGGCGTTTTACGAGGAGCATGCCCCGCCGACGGATGAGAATGTGAGCCATCTGGTGATCAACCGCCTGGCGCAGGCGGAGCTGAAGGCCCGCACGGGGGCGGACGCGCGGGTGGTGCCGAATGTGTTTGATTTCACCCAGCCGAGCTGGAGGCCGGACGCGTACAATGCGGATTTCCGCGAGTCCCTCGGATTACGTCCCCACGATGTGTTTTTCCTTCAGGCAACGCGGATTCTGGACCGCAAGGGAGTGGAGCTGGCGATTGATGTGCTGGCGGAATTGAACCGTCCGGAACACCGCGCGGCCCTTGCGGAGGGGACTCTCTACAACGGGCAGCGTTTTCAGGAGGACAGCCGTCTGGTGCTGGTGTGCGCAGGCTATGTGGAGGGGATCGGCCTGAGTGGATCGTATGAGCAGAATCTGGTGGATAAAGCGAAAGAGCTGGGGGTGGAGGTGCTCTGGTGCGGTGACCGGGTGAAGCATGGCCGGGGCCAGGATGAGCAGGGCAAAATTTATTCGCTGTGGGATGCGTATGTGGGCGCGGATTTTGTGACCTATCCGAGTTACTGGGAGGGGTGGGGGAATCAGTTGATCGAGGCGGTGTTCGCGAAGCTGCCGGTGCTGCTGTTTGAGTATCCGGTTTATGTGTCGGACCTGCGCATGGCGGAGTTTGAGGTGGTGTCGCTGGGGGAAACCATTGCGGGACGGGATGCCCGGGGGCTGGTGACGGTTCCGGAAGCGGCGGTGCAGCAGGCGGCGCAGGGGGTGATCCGGTATCTGAAGGATGCCGGAGCCCGTGAGCAGGCGGTGGAGCATAATTTCGCCAGTGCAAAGGCCCTGTATTCGTACGAGGCGCTGGAGGGCATTTTGGACGCAATTCTGGCCGAGAATGGACTGGCATTATGACGGGCACTCGTTTTCCGGAGATTGAGAGTCTGTCGCCGGAAGCCTTCGCTCCGTTTGGCCAGGTCTTGCGGCGTGATCCGGAGGGCGAGCTGTTTCAGCCGCTGTTTGCAGACACGGAGAGCAAAGGCTGGCGGGTGGCCGTGCTGGAGGTGCCGCCAGGGCCTTTGGGACGCATCCACCGCCACCCGGACAGTGAGGAGTGCTTTGCGCCGCTTTTTGGCGGGGCGTTGATTGTGGTGGCGGAGCCGGATGCGCCGGAAACCCTCCGCTGCTTCCGGCTGGATGAACCGGTGTGTGTGCGGCGGTCGGTGTGGCATGAAGTGGTTTCCGAGACACCGACCCGGATTTTTATCGCCGAAAATGCTGAAATCAGCGGTGAACCGATTTTTCTCGATCCGCCGCTGCCTTTGTCCTAGGGTTTTGTCATCGGACCACGGATGAAGAAGAAAAACCCGCGAACTTGCCACGCCAGCGGCGTGGTGGCAGAGCCGTCCCGCGAATAGCAGAGCCGTCCCGCGAATGTGCAGGGGGAAGAGGGTGATGCACGAAGGCTGAGAG
>PXDP01000045.1 GCA_003565035.1 PVC group bacterium
GAATACATGAACAACTTCCCGGGCGGGGAGTGGATCGAAGTGCCCCTTCGCCTGCGGGCGGGAGCCAACCGAACCCAATGGATCGATTCCGGTCCGCCCGCGACGCTGCCGATGGATGGCGTTCGCGTGTACAGAGTGAAACAAATTTCGGAAGGAGCGGGGCAGTGAAAAAGTTACTTTTGTTTGGTTTAATGATTGTCGGGATGTGTGCGGGGCGTGCGGAGTGGACGGTTGAAGCCGGCTATTGGTCGCGCAGCGGCATGGAGGTCCGCGCCCGGGGCGGCTCCCGTGCGGTGGACTCAGGTGTGCGGATCGGTTCCCCCGGAATCCGGGATCAGGTTCTCTTCAGCGACCCCGCGTTCGATGCGCCGGATTTATCCGTGCAGGAATTACGGGAATTCGACGACGGATTTGTCGGCCCCAGCGGCCTGCCGTTTTTTTTCAACGCGGGCGAAACCCAGTTTTTCGGATTCCAGAATGACATCCAGCACGATCCCGCCGCCGGGACCCTGACGTTCCAAAGCACCCGCGAACGCGCCTCCGCCTCGGAACAGTTGCGGACGTCCCTCCAGACACAGGGAGACGGCACCTGGGGCGACCGAGGCGATCTGAACGGTGACGGGGCGTATATCAGCCTGAACCGTATGCTGATCCACGGCGAGATTGTCTCGGTCGGTGCCCGCCTCCGCCTGGGGTGGATGAGCGGATTGGACCGCACCCTCGGCGCGGAGGGGCTGACTTCGCAGAGCTTTGCCGAAACCCGTGTGCGAACCGACAGGATGCAGCGTGAGACCCGTTCGTTTGAGTATGATACCTTTGGAAATCCGTTTTTTCCGTCCGCGCCTTATGCCATGGAAGACCCGGAAGGGGTCGGCCCGCTGATTTCCGATGTGCCCATCCATTCCGTGATTCTGAATGATCTGGAAGAGGGGACCGAAACTCGAATCGGCGGAACCAGGAGGGATGCGATGGCCAGAATACGGCTGGAAACCGAAGCGGATCTTTTTGCACTAGGCTTTGGTCCCCGCATGCGGATTGGCCTCACCGACTCTTTTGCTCTGTTACTGCAAGGAGGCGTGTCTGTGAATTTACTGGATGTTCATCTGCGCCGGGAGGAGATGCTGGTGACCTCCTCGGGACAAACGGTTTCTGCCTGGCTGGACGAATCGAGTCCCCAGAAATGGCTTGCCGGAGCCTCGCTGGGTCTGGGTGCGGAATTTTCTTTTGGAGATCACCTCATGCTTCAGGCCACCGCCGGATACGAATGGATAGAGAAGGCCCGGTTCCGGATCGGGCCCGACGAAATTACCTATGACCTGAGTGGCTACCAAATTGATCTGGCGCTCGGCTGGCGCTTTGGAAGCACAGGAGAATAAACGCGTCTCGTGAAAGCGTTTGTGGCCCCGCCTAAGGAGGGCAAGCACCGGAAAACCCAGATTAGATCCCGTTCATCCTGTTATCCCGTCCAAACGTTCCGACCATCGGAAAACGCTGGCACGCCTTTTCCGACGGTCGGAAAAAGGTCAGTTCAGTTCAGGAACGTCGACCCAGCGTTTTTCTTTCCAGGACTGCATGCCGAGTTCGGCGAGCTGAACCCCTTTTGCACCTTCCATGAGGCTGTAACGCCAGGGTTCGTCGAGGGCGACGTGGCGGAGGAACATCTCCCACTGGATTTTGAAGGCGTTGTCGTATTCGATGTTGTTGGGAACATCGGACCAGCCTTTGTAGAAGTCGATGGGTTGGGGAATGTCGGGATTCCAGACGGGCTTGGGCGTGTCGGCGGCGCTTTGGACGACGACCTCGCGGAGACCGGCCACGGCGGATCCTTTGACCCCGTCGACCTGAACGGTGAGGAGGTCGTCGCGGCGGACGCGGGTGCACCAGGAGGAGTTGAACTGCACCATGGTGCCGTCTTCGAGCAGGAACATGGCGTAGGCGGAATCGTCGGCGGTGCAGTCGAAAACAGAGCCGTCTTCGGCGCGGCGCTCGGGGAGGTCGGTGGCACCCCAGGCGACGAGGCTTTTGACGGGACCGAAGACGTTGTCGATGACGTAGCGCCAGTGACAGAACATGTCGATCATCATGCCGCCGCCGTCTTCGGAGCGGTAGTTCCAGGAGGGGCGCTGGGCGGGCTGATCGTAATCCATACCGGTGAAGACCCAGTAGCCGAATTCGCCGCGGACGGAGAGGAGCTTGCCGAAGAAGCCGAGTTTTTTGAGCATTTTGATTTTGCGGAAGCCGGGCAGCCAGAGTTTGTCCTGGACGACCCCGTTTTTGAGGCCGGCTTCGTCGACGAGTTTGGCGAGGCGCACGGCTTCGGCGGTTTCGACGGCGGTGGGTTTTTCGCAGTAGATGGCGAGCCCGGCTTTGACCGCTTTCTCGATAAAGCCGGCGCGCTGCAGGGTGCCGGAGGCGTCAAAGAAGATGTCAAACTTGCCGAATTTGCCTTCGAGCGCACCATCCAGATCGGTGGTGTATTCGTAGGGTTTGCCGATAGCGCGTTTGCCGAATTTATCGGCGAGAATTTTGAGTTTGTGCTCGCTGCGTCCGGTGAGCAGCACTTCGGGCATGAGGATGAGGTCGTTGGAGACTTTGATCCCGCCCTGTTCGATGATGGCGGTGATGGAACGGTCCAGATGCTGGTTGGTTCCCATGCGTCCGGTGACGCCGTTCATGATGATGCGGATCGGTTTGATTTCCATAAGAGGTAACGGGGTTTTGGGTTAATGTTGTTGTGTAAGATGCTCAGTCGGATCAGTCTGATCTGTCGGATCTGACGGATCGGCCGACTTACAGGTAGAATTTAAGATACGGCTCGTCTTTGGCGAGGCGCTGGACGAGCAGCGCGGCTTCGCGGGCGTGGTAGTCGCCCCACATGCAGGATTCGTCGCAGGCGATTTTGCGGCCGGGGGGGATGTGGTCCCAGCCGTTGGGGAGGTGGTAGTTGCTGTGCAGAATCAGCCCGTGATGGGCGGGATTGGTGCTGAGGTAGGGCTCGTCGAAGACGGTGTTGAGGACGGTGAGGCCGGCCTGAAGGTAGTCTTTGCCTTCGTCTCCGAGATAGCGGCCAAGGCGGATGAGGCCCTGGGCGGCGATGACGGCGGCTGAGCTGTCGACGGATTCGTGATCGTTGTAGGGGTCGGCCACACTCTGGGTGTAGTCCCCGAGTTTGTGGAGATTGGGGGCACCGGTGTCCCAGTAGGGAATGCCGTCGAGGCTGGTGTGCTCAATGTAGAAATCGCAGACGGCTTTGGCGGCTTTGAGCATGAAGCCTTCGATTTCTTCGCGTCCGCCGAAGGGGGCGAGTTCCGCGTCGTCGAGGGTTTTGAGGAATTCGAGTTCTTCGGGATAGCCGGCGATGCACCAGGCCAGTCCGCGGGTCCAGGTGGTGAAGGGGGAGAAGCCTTGCTGACTGTTCGGGGCGCGGTAGTTGCCGTCGTTGACGTTGAAAAGACTTTCGTGGGCGGTGCGGCCGCGGATGTCAAAGGCGTCGCGGCCTTCGCCATAGAAAATCGCATAGTTGGCGGTGGTGCGGGCGTGCTGCACGAGGCGTTCGAGCAGCGAAATATTTTTATCGCCCTCCTCCATCAGCGGGTGGCCAAGCTGATAGCCCACTGCGAGAGCACGCAGAGAACGGATGGTGTCGGCAAACAGACTCTGCGGTCCGTTGAACGAGTAGATGTAGCCTTCGCCGTTGGCAATGGTTTTCCAGCGGCGGGCCTGGGCGGCACCGGAGAGCTTGAGGGCCAATTCATAAAAATTGCGCTCCCATTCGTTTTCGGGGAGGCGGCCTTCGTTCATGAGGCGCAGCAGATTGCCGTAGGTGCTGACGTTGTTGAAGCCGTGATCGTGCACCCCAAAGTGGGACACGTGCGGGGCCATATGCTTGACCGTGTTTTCGCGGCCGCTTTTGAGGAAGCGTTCGTCCCCGGTGGCATCGTATTGCAGAATTTCGGAGCCGAATTCAAAGCCCTGGGTCCATTCCGTCCAGCCGCGGGTGGTGTATTTGCCTTTGATGGTGAACACGGGCGAGCCGTTGGCGTGGTCGTATTCGTTCTGGATGGCGGTGATCTTGGCGGCGGAGAGTTCCCAGAGCTTGTTGAGCTTGGGCAACAGGTCGGCGGGGGTGAGGGTGGGGTTAATTTTCATCTTAAAATCGTTTCCCTTTTTTGAGGTGGATGATCATAAATTCGCTGTCTTCGAGGGCTTCGTAGGTATGGTCGAGGGCTCCGTCGAATTGCAGGGAGTCGCCGGGCCGGAGTTCGTGCCGTTCTTTAGGAAGCTGGATGAGGAGATGTCCTTTGAAAACCCAGCAGACTTCGAAGTTGTCGGCATGGATTTCGGGGCGGGTGACGGCGGCGGATTTCGGAGCGACAGCGTGGAAGGCCCGGCAGTTGTTGTAACTGATGCGGCGGAAGTGGAAGCCGCCGGATTCATACTGTTTGCAGGTGGCACGCTGGGCGGTGCGCGATTCGGCCAGGGCAATCAGGTCGGTGGTGTTCAGGTCAAAGACCCGGCTCAGCCGGAACAGGGTGTCCAGTTCGGCGGAGGTCTGGTTGCGCTCCAGTTTGGAAATCACCGAAGGCGAAATCCCGGTGCGTTCCGACACATCTGCCAGCGTCATTCCCGCGCGTTTGCGCAGCTCTCTTACAATGGAAAAATCGAAGCTCATATTTCTTAAAACATCTTTTAGTGCTAAAATTTAGAATGTAAAGAAATTTTTTGTCGATTTTTATGAGTTGATCCTCGTCGAAGCTCCTCAACATCATAATACGCATTTGAATCTACGATCTTTTCGAGAAACTGACCCTTCAAACTGAGGTCTGGTCGTCATTTCGGATTTTTTCGGGTTTGTTGGGGGGGGGAGTGATTCCTGCTGAGACGTGCAGTCAATAAATCAGTTTCAGAAGAACTGGATTCCGATCGGGGCGTTTTTAAGCCACCTTTGAGCTGCCGCTTCTAACTCGGGGACATCACTATGATGCAGAAGAATCGCAATCCGTCCGTCTTCACGTTGTTCGAGCATTTGGATTAAATCGGGAAACAGGTCGCTTCGGTTTTGTCCGATGATGATGTGGCTGGCAAAAACGCGCCTGCGTACCTCGGTTGAATTTAACTGAGTTTTTAAAAATTCATGAACCAACTTCTTTTCGGTCTCGGTCTGTTCGGGAGAATTTCGGTAAAGAGAGTCATAGGCTTTTTCAACATCGTTTGAGGGCGTCCAATCCAGTCTCTCCAGCAAACGCATTGCCGGTTGGAAGGTATTTCGGTACGGTAAGCACTGTAGCAAATCCGGGAGAGTTCTGGGATCCTGGAGTTCCGCCAGCCCTTTGTAGATTTCGGAGCTGAAGAATCGTATCTGTAAATTCAAGCTTCTGGTCATGAGCAAATAAGCATGTGGATATTGGTTTCGGCCCAGATACTCGAATCCAAGATCTTCAGGCAACCCGTGGTTCAGAAAAAAATGATAGACCATTACGACAGGAAGAAGTTCCGGATCGTCGGTCTTAACAGCAAGGGGCTTAATTCGGTCCCTAAAGCTTCTTCTCGCTTCGCTGTCAAGAGCCCCTTGCCGCATGGCTTGCAGCATGTCTGTTTTGATTTCTTTACCCTTTTTTTCCATGTTCGGTTGAGTTTCCGTATGGGAAGCTTCGAGAATGTTGGACGGTTTAGTCGTGTACTGCGTTGACCTGAGTCCTGGACGTTGCCTTCTTTGGGGGAATCGCGGTTCATGTTCATCGATGAGATTTTGAATGACCCTATGGTTTCTCCAAACATTATTCAAAGATTGATCTGTATGGGTAGAGTCCTGAACGATTCGGTAACGGAATCCCTTTAAGATGAGATCCGAATCTGGCTTAGAAGCATAAACTTCCGCTATAGCCCTAATCACGTCAGGGTGATCCAATCTTGCCATAATCGCGTTTCGGAAGAATGGACTTTCTTTATCGTTTGCATTGATTTTGCTTAAGATCAACGGCAGCCACCTGTCATCCGGCATTAGGCGCATTGCGTCTTCGAGCAAATTTACCAGTTGGCCTCTTGCATGCGCCTGTTCGGAGTGATTTCCTTCATCCCATCTCTTACTTTTCTCTATTAAAAGCGGGATAATTTCGTAGTCCCGGAAATAGACTAAATGTTGAAGGGCACTAATCCGTACAATTTCCAGGGGATGTTCTGTAAACTTACGTATCAGTGAAATATCGGCCGCGGACCGAATTGTGGATAATCGTTGCAAGCATATTTTAATTGAACGGGCTTCCTGCTTTTGCTCTTCCTCCGTCATTGATTCTATGGCCCGAATATTCTCAAAGTAATAACGGGCAATGGTTCGATGGACTTCATGAATCCGGGGATCGATCCAGTTAAATACTTCCACGGAGGGTATTCGGGGTGGAACCTCATTTAATTCGGGCGAGGAGAGATAAAATTCTATGATTTCATCGTACCGAAAAGGGATAAGGTGATACTGTCGGCTGGCAATTGCGAAACGAAAAAAGTCCTGCTCAGTATTGGGCTCATATCTGAGCCGTTTTAGATGCCAAGCTGCACGGAAGCGGACATTGGAGTATGGATGGCTGAGCAAGGATTCCAATTTTTGAACTGCCCGTCTTTTTTGGTGCGATCCGTATAATGTGAGATTTAAAAGCTGATCGACTGAAGTATTACTTAATCGGGAGAACTGATATTGAAAATAGACTTCTCTGTATGCCATCATTCCAAGAATCATGGCGGATATTATGATGATCAGTTTTCGGGCGAGTGGAGTGATGAAGCTATGCATAATATTTATTTCCTATATCGTATATACACATTGACAATAAAAATAGTTAAGGGCGAAATTTAACTGAAGTTGTAGAGCATACGGCTTCCTTTCCTTTGTGCCCTTCTGTTCAAAAACGGATCGGATGTTTTACTCCACGCCTATTTGCTGAAAGTCTATGGGATGCATTCGCCGAGCTGGGCCAGGTGAGTGATCACGATATCCGGCTGCAGTGTTTGGACGGTGGGATCCTCCCTGCGCCAGCGGAGGGAGCGTTTGTCGCCGGCGAAGAGGGCGGTTTTCATGCCGGCGGCGGCGGCGGGGAGGATATCATTGCGCATGTCATTGCCGACGAAGAGGCATTGGCCCGGCTCAAGATCGGGAAAGGCGCGGAGGGCGAGGGGGTAGAGGCGGGTGGAGGGTTTGGCTTCCTGCAGGGTCCAGGACCAGACGCAGGCGGCGGGCGTGAATCCGAGGTCGGCCAGGGTGTGCCGTGTGAGCGCGGGGAAGAGGCAGGGGGTGAAAACCTGGGCGTTGCTGACGATCCCCAGGCGGATGCCGGCGGCCTGAAGTTGTTCAAGGGTGTGGAGCAGCCCGGGCATCGGCCAAACGGGATTGAGTCGGCATTCCATATCGATGGCGAGCTGGGGCACATTGACATGAATCCCGGCTTCGCGGCGCCAGTGCTCCCAGATGTCGAGAATGCGCACTTCCGGCCAGGCGATGCCGTTGGCTTTAAGGTCTTCATGACGGTGCCGGATCAGCTCGTAAAAACGGTCGAGTGCTGCGGCGGCCAGATCCGGGGGGAGTTCAACGCCCTGTTCACGGAGGGCCTCGGTCAGGGCTTCGACCCTTGGTTCTGCAGTGTGAACGCCGATATCGCCGGAACCGCTGATAAAGCAGGTGCCATAGATGTCAAAAAAAACCGCCTGGATATCCTCAAGAGGTTTCAGACGGGGGACTTCTCCGGTTTTCAGCACGTCCAGCGGACGGGAAAGGCGTTGAATACGCTGGATAAAGAGGGTTTCCATGAAAGAAGTCATACGGGAGAGAGGCGTTTTGGCAAGAATTCTGTCACTCCGGAATGCATCTCGATTATAATCTACACAAGCCGGACCCGTGCGAAAAGCTGCGCTCAGCTTTATGTAAAGTTAGGGGCCACTCCCGCATTCCGGGCGCAGGGTGGATTCGGCAGTCACGGTCATGGTATCCGATACGCTTGGAGCAATGTAGGCGGTTTGAGTCACATCCGCATCGGCTCTACGCAAGTTTACGTGTACGCTGGAGGATACGGGCGGCGAGCTGTTCCCGAAAGGGTTCCGGTATTTCCGGGGCGGCGTCCAATGCGGCGGGAAGCTGTGCGAGCACGCGTTCACCCAGGTTCATCAGGCGAGCACGGAATGCGGTTTTGCCAATCCGGTTGGCCTCTGCGAATTTCAGGAAATGATCGACCGTGACCTCTTCGATGAACTTGGCGTATCCCACCCGCATGGCCATGCGGGTGCTGAGTTCAGGCCAGAGCGTGGTAGCGACTAAATCATAGGCCGGGGCCAATCGGCGTGCGCTGTTTGGGTAAATCCATGCGAAGTTTTTGC
>PXDP01000197.1 GCA_003565035.1 PVC group bacterium
AGTCCTCACGCCGCAAGCCTGGCCTCCCACTATCAGCAGACCCGCAACATCCCGGATACAAATCTTTTTGCCTACGACTTTCCCAAACTGAATCCGGGCAGTTACACCGTTTCGCAATCCATGACCTCGGTGCAAACCTATGCTTTTATCGAGGCGATTCGGGCGTATCTCACTGCACAGAACCTCTCAGAGCAAATCGACGGGATCGTCCTCATCGGTGACACCCCCACGGTGTTTCAAAACGAGGTCGCATCCAACAGCTTCGGCTCTCTCACCGCCGCCCTCTGGTTTGCCCCGAACGCCACCAGCGCCGCCTCGCTGCGTTCACTCATCGGTTCGACGAACCCTGCCTTCCGCGGACCCGCCAACGGCTCCTCCGGCGACCTGTTGCCCACCCTTGGCATCAACGGCCAAACCGACTTCAACGGTCAGCGCATGTGGATGGCCACCCACCTGGGCTTCACCGGGGCGAAAGGCCTGCGGGCGGATGAGGTGATGGCCTTGATCGACCGGTCCGCTGCCGCCGACGGAAAAAAAGTGGAGGGCACCGTCTACTGGCCGCTGAATGCGGATGTGCGCAGCACCACCCGCGCCAGTCAGGTCCCGCTGGTGCAGGCGGAATGGGAAGAACTGGGTCTGAGCTTCATCATCGAAGGCCAGGGCCAGGGCGGTGTCAGTGGCCAAGTGGTGCACTTCACCAACAAAACCGGTGCCCCGTACAGCCATCCTGCCCGCGACCGTCTGGTCCAGGGACAAATCGTGGGCCGCGCCACCGTCCCCGTCGAAACCGCCCGCAACCTCTACGCCCCCGGAGCGATTGCCGAACACCTCACCAGCTTTGGCGGACGGGTCAACGCGCTCTTTGATGCCTCGCAGACCGCCCACACCGACTGGCTTCGCTTTGGCGCTTCCGGATCCTCCGGCACGGTGGTGGAACCGACGGCGGTCTGGGAGAAATTTCCCCACGCCCGCCTGCATTCTCATTCGTTCCGCGGAGCCAGCCTTGCGGAAGCTTTTCTGCAGTCGGTCAAAAATCCGGTGCAGCTCATGGTCTCCGGTGATCCACTGACCCGCCCCTTTGCTGACATCCCCTCCGTCTCCATCACCGTGCCGACGGAGGGTTCCACCGTCTCGGGCTCCCTGCAGATCAACGTCTCCACCACCAGTGCCCGCACGCTGGATCCCGAAATGGATCTCGCGGTCAACGGACGCATCCTCCGCATCGGTGATCCCGCCGAATCCGTCTCAGTAACCCGCAACGTCGCCGGCTTTCTGCTCGACACCACCACCCTTCCCGACGGCTGGCACGAACTGCGCGTCATCGCCCGTAACGCCGATGCCCTTCGCACGCCAGGCGAAATCGCGGTTGCGGTTGTCGTGCAGAACACCGGCGTATCCCTTGCCCTGAGCGCTCCCGCCACCGTCCCCTTTGGCGATCCCTTTTCCATTACGGCGACCCCCACCGGTATCGCCTCGGCCACCGCAATCGAAATCCGTTTTGCCGGGCAGACCCTGGCCACCCTCCCCCCCACCGGAGGCAGTGTCGGCATCGATTCCTCCCGGCTCAGTCATCTCGGACCCAGCCGCTTGCAGGCGGTGGCCATCACCCCGAATGGCGAAGTCCGCTCCACACCCATGACCATTACCGCCGTTTGGCCCGCCACCCCCGCGCAGAATCGTCCGGTACTCGAAGACGCCATTGCCGTGGTCCGGGTGTTTTCAGATGCCTATAGCGGCGGCTTCGACTGGGAAAATCCGGCGGACTTCACCGGACTCGCCGAGGGCTTTGGCGACCTCTCGTTCCCGAATCCCGACGCCCTGCCCTTTCTGAGCACAGCATCTCTCAACCAGGCCGGCATCGAGTTTATCTCCCTCTTTTTTGCCGCCAACGAGGACCTCTACGACTTCGCCTTCGACGGAGCCTGGACCGAGGCCAGTCTGCTGGTGAACGGTGACGAAGTCATCGCTCCGGTCAACATCAACCTCGGCCATGTCGCGTACGGCGCTGTGCGACTGGCCGCCGGCTGGCACGAACTGCGCATCCGTCTCAAACCCGCCAACGCGTCCATGCGCTTCCGTCCCGCCGTCCGCGCCCGAGACACCTTCTTCTTCGAACAATATGACTTCATCCCTCTGGATCACACCCGCTGCTTTGCGCCGGCGGATGTGACCCTGAGTCCCCTGATGCTGGCCGCCCGTCCGCAGGGCGGAGGTCAAGCCCTTTTCAACTGGACAAATCCCCCGGCCAACGCCACCGAATTCCACATCGAACGCGCATCGGCCCCGCCCGCCGTGTCGCTGATCACGTACCGGGGCGACAAAACCCCGCCCAGCCTCGAAGCCGTCGGCTCCGCCAACGCCTTGAAACCCGGTGCCCCCGTGGCCAACGATACCGGCGATTTCTGGACATCCCTGCCTCCTTTCCTGCGGGAAGGCGTCCGCCTGCTCACCGCCGAGGCCGACCGCACGCTGGTGCAGACCGGCAATCTGCCCGGCACCGCCGATCTCTACGAAGTACAGGTCCCCGCCGGCACCACCATCTATGGTATTTTTCACCGGAACACCCCCGCCGCCTCCCCGCAGTGGATGCAGGCGCAGGGCGACTGGACCCCGGTCTCTGTCAGCGTGCAAAGTGAACGCTGGCCGGACTGGAGGGTCTGGAAAAAAGCGCCGCTGGCCGCCTCCGACACCGTCACCCTCGGCCACGGCGATGTGCCATGGGGCGGTGCCGTCAGCTACGTGTTTATCAACGAGCCGCTGTGGACCGAAGCAGGCGTCAGCGCGGGTGGCACAGACACCCTCACCCTCGGTGGACTCCCCCAAACGGAGGAAATGTATCGCCTCACCGCCTCCCTGCCGGGTGGAATTCGGGTCCACTCGCCCGCCCTGTACCTCGATGCGGACCAGGCAAGCGGCAACGCGGCCCCCAGCGTGTTCGCGGGAGCGGACCAGCGCCTCACCCTGCCCGCCTCCGCCGCCCTGCAGGGCCGGGCTGCCGATGATTCAGGCAACGCACTCACCGCCTCATGGTCTCTGCTTTCGGGTCCGGGCTCCGTCATCTTTGGAGAATCCGCCGCCTCGTTTTCCGCCCCCGGCACCTACATCCTCCAACTCACCGCCTCGGACGGAACCCTCAGCGGCAGCGACACCCTGACCGTGGAAGTCCTCGCCGACGCATCCGCAAACCTGCCGCCGAGCGTGAACGCGGGCTCCGACCGGAGCACCCACACCGCCGCATCGCTGCAGCTCAGCGGATCGGTCTCGGACGACGGACTCCCGCTGTTCCCCGGATCGCTCACCCGCCAGTGGCGACAGCTCAGCGGGCCCGCGCCGGTCCTGTTCTCCGATATCCGCCTGCTCAATCCCCGGGTCGCGTTCCCGGTGGCGGGCAGCTATGTCCTCGAACTCTCCGCCTCCGACGGAGCACTCGTGGGCACCGACAGCCTGACGGTCACCGTCACCGAAGATCCCAACCAGCCGCCGCAGGTCAACGCGGGAGCGGACAGCTCCGCCGAGCCGGGTCAGACTTTTGCCCTGCAGGCCAGTGTCATCGACGACGGACTCCCCAATCCGCCCTCTGCGCTGAGCTATCGATGGCGTCAGCTTTCCGGTCCCGCCACAGCGGTGTTCTCCGATCCCGACAGCCTGGACAGCAGCGTCACCTTCCCGCTGGTGGCCGGTGACTATCTCTTCGAACTTCAGGCGGACGACGGGGGCCGCAGTGCCTCCGATACCGTGCACATCGAAGTCGCCTTCTCCAATGAAGGCAATCAGGCCCCGGAGGTGACGCTGGCGCACACGGAAATCGACAGCATCTGGCTGGACACCGTCGAGGTTCTCCACACGGTGAGCGACGATGGACTGCCCAATCCGCCCGGTGACCTCAGTTATGCCTGGTCGGTGGCCGCCGGACCGCCCGGCGGCGAAGTCCGCGCCGAAACCGATCCCGACGGTTCCCGTTCCCGTCTCTGGTTCACGGAGCCGGGAAGTTACGAACTGACCTTCGCCGTGTTCGACGGCGCGGCCACCACCACCCGCAGCCTCACCGTACACGTCCCCGCCCTCGCCACCCGGGGCCTCACCTGGTACTGGGGCCAAAACCGTTCCGCCACCGATTTCCGCTGGGGCAGCTCCGGAACCCTGGAAACCGCAACCGCCCTGTTTCCCACCCTCAGCGCCCGCCGCTGGAAACAGATTAACGGTCACAGCGGACTCAGCATCGCCATCGACCGCGAGGGGAATGTCTGGACCCAGGGTGCCGACAACCGTTTAGGCGAAGCGGATGCGGCGGCCCGCTTTGCGTTCGCCCAACTCCCCGGACTGGAAAACATCGTCGATGTGGCCAACGCCAACACCAGCGCCGCCGCTGTGGACCGCGCCGGACAGCTTTTCACCTGGGGCAGCAACAGCTACTATCAGTTGGGTCTCGGCGAAAGCTCCACCGATGCCCAGCCTGAACCCACCGCCCTTCCCGGAATGGACACGGTGCGGGCTGTCGATGCCGGCACGGATTTCTTCATCGCCCTGCTCCAGGACGGCAGCGTGCGCACCTGGGGACGGAAAATTTTCGACAGCCTCGGCAACGGGACTACATCCGGAAACCGGGGCGTTCCGCAGGATATCGGATTAAGCGCTGTGTATCAGGTTGCCGCCGGTCAGTATTTCGGAGTCGCCCTGCTCGAGGACGGCACCCTACGCAGTTGGGGACGCAACAATGCGGGGCAGCTCGGCAACGGTGAGCGGGACAGCCGCGGCGGCGCGGATCAGTCGAGCCCGGTCACGGTGCTGGCACCCAACGGCATCGATCCCTTTGATCAGGTGATCCAGATTGCCGTCGGCGACGAATTCGTCCTCGCCCTGCGCGAAGACGGAACCGTCTGGATGTGGGGCTACAACGGCCTCGGACAGGCCGGACAGGGCAACCTGACCGACAAACCCCTGCCCACCCAGATCCCCGGACTCCCCGCAGGCATCGTACAGGTCGCCGCCGCCCGGCGCACCGCCTACGCGCTGGACGCGGACGGTCAGGTCTGGGCCAGCGGCAGCAACGAACAGCAGTTGCTTGGACTTCCCGTCAATACCCCTTCGTATCGGGCCAGCATGGCGGTGGTCGGCGGCCTACCCCCCATCGCCGAACTTTACGCAAATTTTCGCAGCGTCTATGCCATCAGCCGCGGATTTTCCATCGATGAGGTACTGGCGGATTCGGTTTTCACCATTGAGCCCATCGAACAAAACCTCATCCGCTTCCGGCTCAGCAGCTACGCCGCCATTGACGGCGCGTCACTGGAAATTCAGGAATCCCGCGACCTGCGCATCCCCGAGTGGCAGCCCGCAGTCCCGGAGCATCTGCAACGCGAAGACCACGGCGATATGCATATCTGGAACCTTGACTACGCGCCCGAGCCCAAACTTTTCCTCCGATTTAACCTCAAACCCTAAAATATCGCCCCTTTGACATCTCAAATCGCTTCCGTGCATTTCTTTATCGCCTCCAACTGCGTAAAATGTGCTTAATTCAATGAAGGAGACTCCCTTCAGGAAGATGCCTTTCATAACCCCTAGGAGAACATGATGATGAAAATTAAAACGAAAATCCTGACATGCCTCGCCACCTGCGCCACCAGCGCCGCCTTCGCCAGCACGGTTACCCTCGTGCAATGGGGAGAGGATAATGATATTGTGAATGCTTTTGTTTCCGTAAACCGCAACAATGTCGCCCTGAATGTTGTCACCCCAAACAACCCCACTACCGGAAATTACTACGCGGGAGAAGCAAATCCCTCGGACCGGTCCGCAATCTTCTACAACACCGTGTACAACAGCACGGACGGAAATTCCCGTTTGCAAATTCCAAACTCGATTACGCCGAATCCATTGACTTTTGATGGCAGCAACGGCAGCGACACCAGTGCCGGACGCACCTTTGCCGGCCTGACGCTTTGGCAACAGTCAGATGGATTTTTGACGGCAGGCACGTATTCCTGGGCTGACATTGAGACCATTACTTGGAATTCTAACGTAAACGCCTCCACTTCCCGTGGCGAGACCCGCTTTGTGGTACGGAATGGCGCGAGCGATTTTTACATCTCCAATGATTTGGGAGTATTCGATGGTGAATCGGCTGGTGTCGCGGGTAAAGGTGATGTGTCCGGATGGTTTAGCTACACACCAACCACAAGCATTCTCACCATTGGAACCCCTGCGACACCCACCTTGGATAACATTACCGCGATTGGCTATATGTTCTACAAGCAGGATAACTTCACCAGCATTAGCCATCGCACCAGCGAATTCTCCGTCACCGCCATTCCCGAGCCGGGCACCCTGGCCCTGGTGGGAATTGCGCTGGGATCGCTGCTGCTGTTCCGCCGCCGCAAATAAGAGCGCTGCACCCACATGCCCTCAAACGCCCCGTGATTCCACGGGGCGTTTTTCTTGGGAGGATCAGGACACATCCGACACATCCGACACATCCGGACAACTCAGGACAGCGGCCCCACTCCCCTCTCCGTCGGACCTGTCCCGATTTGTCCCGACCTGTCCCGATCTCACAACCCCATCCCCCATCCCTCTCGGACCTGTCCCGATTTGTCCCGATCCCCTTCCCCTCACCCTGCCCCCCCTGCCCTTCACGGAAATTTGCCATCCTGCCACGGTTCCGTGCATTCAGCTTTCGCACAGTTTCCCGTAGAATTAACTCATGAGCCCGCAAACCCTTGACACACCCCGCACCGCCGATCAGGCGGCATCCGCCCTAACCCACTGGTCAACCCTTTCTCTTCGTGAACAGGTGTGTCAACTGGTAGTTATGCACGCCTCCAGCGAGGCGTTCGGTCTTCCCCTCGCCGCCGACAAACTGGAGCCCTTCCTTGAACGCTATCCGATTGGAGCCATCTTTGTAGGGGGCGAAGTCATCGAGGACGGTCAAAACCGCTATGAGGCTGTCCACGAACGGGTCCGGCAAATTCAGGCCCTCTCCCCCATGCCCCTGCTGGTGTCCGCCGACCTCGAAAACGGCTGCGGCGATGTCATCCCCGGCCTCACCCCTCTGCCCTACCCCATGGCCCTCGGTGCCGCCAACGACGTCAATCTCTCGCAGGAGTACGGCCGTGCCTGCGCCCGCGAAGGCTTCCTCGCCGGCATCAATTGGGCCCTCGCCCCCATGGTGGACCTCAACCTCCATCCCCTTAGCTCCAACGTCGGTGTCCGAGCCTTCGGCGACAGCGCAGACCGCTGTTCCCCTCTCGTCCAGGCCTTCGTGCGCGGCATGCAGTCCGAAGGCATGGCCGCCTGCGCCAAAACCTTTCCCGGCGACGGAACCGATTACCGCGACCAGCACCTCACCCGCACCGAAAACCGCCTGAACATGACGGACTGGCGGAATTCCTGCGGCAGGATGTTCCAGGATTTAATTGATCAGGATGTGGCCACCGTGATGACCGGCCATCTGTCGCTTCCGCACTACCAGCAGTTCCGCGACCCACGGGGCCTGCCCTTGCCCGCCACTGTCTGCCGCGAACTCGTCACCGGCCTGCTCAAAGGCGAGATGGACTTCAAAGGGGCGGTCGTCACCGATGCCTTCGGCATGGGCGGAATCCGCAACAGCCACAGCCACCTGGAGGCCAGCGTCGAGTCCTTTATCGCCGGTCATGATCTCTTCCTTTGGCCGGATCTGCGCGTGGTGGATGTGCTGGTGGAGCGTCTCGAGCGCGGCGAGATCCCTATGAGCCGCCTGGAGGACGCCCTTGACCGCATCTGGCGGCTGAAGAACCGCTACTGCCACGACCCCAAATTCCACGCCGATGCGAGCACGCACGCCGCCGGGGGGGCCCGCCGCACCGCCGAGGCGGGGCTGACCCTCCTCTGGAACCACGACCGCATCCTCCCGCTTTCACCCGTCCGCCACCGCCGCGTCCTGCTCATCGCCACCACCCCCTACGACAAGGCGGCGGAGCGTTTTCACATCCTGGCCGACGAACTAGGCAAACGCGGGCACGCGGTCGAGGTGGTCCGCCACATCAGCCCCGAAGAACTCGAACAGCGCGAGCCGGACTTCGATCTGTTGCTCTATTGCGTGGAGCGCCAGTTCCACCGTCCGCTTGGGGCCATGGATCTTTTCGGCGAGGATGCCCGCAACTTCTGGGCCGCCTGCATGTTCGGACGCGAAAAAACCGTCGCCATCGGCTTCGGGTCCCCGTATTTGGGGCCCTGGTATTTTGAACCCGCCGCCGCCGCTCTCAACGCGTATTCCTCCGTGCCCGACTGTCAGATCGCGGCCGCGAAGGCCCTCTGCGGAGAGTGGGTCTGCACCGGCACCATGCCCGTGGCCTGGGAAG
>PXDP01000239.1 GCA_003565035.1 PVC group bacterium
ACGGGGTGCGGGTGATGCGGTGCATCGGTTCCGGTATTACCCGCACCCCGTCCGGGGCGCATATGGGTTGGATCTGCGATCCCGGGGCTGCGCTCCTTCGTCGCTGACCCCGGGCTTATGGCGATAACCCCTCCGGGGCATTTGTAGCCCTCCACGGGTGCTTGCGGTTCCACTGTAGATTCGAAAACATTCACGTGCCGGATCAGCTCTAAACCACTACGGCCCAAATCAGCCCGGCGGCGATGGCGGAGCCGATGAGTCCGGCGATATTGGGCGCCATGGCGTGCATGAGCAGGAAATTCTGCGGATCTTCTTTTTGACCGACGTTGTGGGCGACGTGCGCCGCGTAGGGCATGGCACCGATCCCGGCTCCGCCGATCAGCGGATTCACTTTATCTTTGCAGACTGCGTTCATCAGCCTGGCGCACAGCACGCCGGCCGCCGTGGCCACAATCACCGACACAAACGTCAGCACAAAGATCAGCAGATACCGGGTCTCAAACCGGCTTACATCGGTGGAAACGCCCACTGCGAACCCCAGCAGAATTGTCACCGTGTCCATCATCGCGTTGCGGGCGGTGTTGGCCAGCTTTTCGGTGACACAGCTTTCTTTCAGCAAATTGCCGAAGAAGAACATCCCCAGCAGTGCCACCGCCGCCGGCGCAATCGCGGCCAGAATCAGAAAGGCCACCACCGGAAAAACAATCCGCTCGGCTTTGCTCACCATGCGGGGCGGTGACATGCGGATTTTCCGCTCGGCAGAGGTGGTCAGCAGCTTCATCACCGGCGGCTGAATCACCCGCAGCAGGGCCATGGCCGTAAATGCGGCCACCGCGATCGGCGGCAGCAGATCAATGGAAATCTTGGAGGCCAGGAAGGTGGCGGAGAGCCCGTCCGCCGCCCCGGCAATCGCAATCGCGCCCGCATCCGCCGCCTGCGTGAAATTGCCCACCCAGAGGGCACCCAGAAAACTGACCAGAATCCCGACCTGCCCGGCGATGCCGAGCAACGCCAGTTTGGGATTGGACAGCAGCCCGGAAAAATCCGTCATCGCGCCAAGCCCCAGAAACATCAGCGGCGGAAACAGACCGGAGGTCACTCCGCTGTAAATCAGATTCATGACGCTGTTGGAATCATAGACCCCAATATCAATATTCTGAATGGCGGGAATGTTTCCGACAAGCACCCCGAACCCGATGGGCAGGAGCAACAGCGGTTCAAAGCGTTTGCCCACCGCCAGCCAAACGAGAAGAGCGCCGGCCAGAATCATGAAAAAATTCGGACCGGTCATCGCGGAGATGCCCGTCATGCGGAAAAGAGTCAAAAAGGATTCCATAGAAATGTCTCCACCCGGCAGAGCCGGCGGGGTTGCTTATTCAATAATCACGAGGTCCTGACCCTGGGCGACCGCGTCGCCGGGCTTCACCAGGATCTGCACCACTTTGCCGCCATGATTGGCCTTGATCTGGTTTTCCATTTTCATGGCCTCCATCTTGAGGATGAGCTGCCCGGCCTCGACGGTATCGCCTTCCGCAACATCCACCGTCAGGATCGCTCCCGGAATCGGGGCTTTCACCGCCGTGCCGCCGGACGGGGCCGGCGCCGGGGCGGTGGCCGGTCGCGCGGGCGCGGGTTTGGAGGCCGGAGCCGCCTTGCCGGGTTTGCCCGCAGCCTTGGAGGCCGGTTTTTCCTCCGGCACCTGCAGGCTGTTCGGCTGGGACAGGATCTCGTCCACTTTGACGACCATCACTTTGCCGTCAATTTCCAGCGTGGCTTCTTTGAGGTTGAAGGCTTTGACTTCAATCTCGTACGGTTTCTTTTCAACAGTTAATTTATACGTTCTCATGAGTTGGATATCCTGCCGGGTAATACGCGCATTTGGCTGGAGAGAGCCCAGGGCGAGGGGTTGAGCGGTAAGGTGACTTTCATATTCGGGCCTTTAAGACGGTCGGCCTCCGCGTGGATCACAAACGTGATCGCCGCCAGAGTCCGGTCATCCAGCTCGACATTTTCACGCACCAGCGGCGTGGTGTTCAGCGGCGTCTGGGGCTGCATCCGGGTCTGGAAGTACACCACAGCCTTCGGCACCCAGGCCGTAAGCAGTGTCAGCACCACCAGACTGCCCAGAACGAGCACAAACGTGGAAAGAGCAAGTTGAGGTAAGGTCACAAAAATCTCCGGTTAGAGGGGAATGTTCCCGTGTTTTTTGGGATGGGTGGTCATGTGCTTGTCCTGCAGCATGCGCAGCCCGCGGATCACACGGATCCGGGTTTCGTGCGGCAGAATCACATCGTCGACGTACCCGCGGCCGGCGGCCACATACGGATTGGCGAAGGCTTCGGTGTACTCCTGCTCTTTCTCGGCCAGAATCGCTTTGGCTTCGTCGGGCTCTTTGCCTTTGATGTCTTTGGCATTGAGAATTTCCACCGCGCCTTTGCCGCCCATCACCGCGATTTCCGCCGTTGGCCAGGCATAGTTGAGGTCGCCCTGCAACTGCTTGGAACTCATCACGCAGTGCGCCCCGCCGTAGGATTTGCGGGTGGTGATGGTGATTTTCGGCACCGTGGCCTCCGCATACGCGAAGAGCAGCTTGGCACCGTTGCGGATGATGCCGCCGTATTCCTGAATCGTCCCCGGCATGAAGCCGGGCACATCCACAAAGGTCACCAGCGGAATATTAAAGCAGTCGCAGAAGCGCACAAAGCGCGCACTCTTGATCGAGGCTTCGTTGTCCAGCACCCCGGCCAGCACCGCCGGCTGATTGGCGACAATGCCCACCGACTGACCGCCAAAGCGCGCGAAGCCGATCACGATGTTCGGCGCATATTCCGGCTGCAGTTCGAAGAAGTGCCCCTCATCCACCACCGCGTGAATCACGGTTTTGATGTCATAGGCCTGGTTCGGATTGTCGGGAATGATCGTGTCCAAATCCGCGTCCGCACGGTCAAAAGGATCGCTGTTTTCCACCACCGGCGGTTTGCTCATGTTGTTCTGCGGCATGTAGGAGAGCAACTCGCGCAAATACGCAATCGCCTGGGCTCCGTTGTCCGCCGCCAAATGGGCCACTCCGCTCTTGGTGGTGTGAATGCTGGCCCCGCCAAGCTGTTCCACATCCACATCTTCATGCGTCACGGATTTCACCACTTTGGGACCCGTCAGGAACATGTAGCTGTTGTCACGCACCATCACCGTGAAGTCGGTCAGCGCCGGCGAGTACACCGCGCCGCCCGCACAGGGACCGAAAATGCCCGACAACTGGGGAATCACCCCGGAGCAGGCCACATTGCGGTAAAAGATGTTGGTGTATCCGGCCAGGGCCTCGATGCCCTCCTGAATCCGCGCACCGCCGGAATCGTTCAGACCGATCACCGGTGCGCCGCATTTCACCGCCATATCCATGACCTTGCAGATTTTCTCGGCCATGGTCTCGGACAGCGAACCGCCCAGCACCGTGAAGTCCTGCGCATAGACATAGACCAGCCGGCCGTCAATCGTGCCGGAGCCCACCACCACGCCGTCACCCAGCATCTTGGTTTTCTCCATGCCAAAGTTGGTGCAGCGGTGAGTCTTGAACATGTCAAACTCTTCAAAGCTGCCCTCGTCCAGCAGCGCGTCGATGCGCTCGCGGGCCGTGTGCCGCCCCTTGGCGTGCAGCTTGGCGATTTTATCCGCACCCCCGCCCTCCCGGGCCTCGGCGCGCTTTTCAATTAATTCATCAATGGATTTCGCGGTATTCATAAAAACCTTTCGGGTCAGGCGTGATAATAGACCTGGTAAACAGTCTGGTGTCCGGTGATCTCGTCAATCTCCTGCTGGATTTTGGCGCGCTCTTCGCTGGCCAGCCAGCAGTTCCACTCGCCCACATCTTTCCAGGAACTGATCACGAGAAATTCCGTCGGATCATCGGCATTGATCAGCGTCTCACCGCCGATGTACCCGTCGTTGTTCATGCACATGGCGCGCAGTTTCATCACCAAAGGTTTGATGGCGGCGTCTTTGCCCTGGGGCACTTTGCGGAGAATGATAATTTTTACAGACATGAGGGGATGGGGGGTTGGGGGTAATGGGGTGATGGGGTGATGGGGTGATGGGGGAAAAGATGGGGTTATGGAGTTATGGGGAAAAAAATGGGGTTATGGGGTTATGGGGTGTTGGGTGAATGGAATATTCCATTACAACAAAACCCCATTGACGCACTCCCTCTCATTAATGCGCTTCCCCCCCCGAACAGAATTCGGTGAGAACCCCGTGGGTGAATTTGGGATGAAGGAAAGCGACCTGCTTGCCGCCCGCGCCGACCATGGGCACTTCGTGAATCAGTTTGATTCCCGCATCGGCGGCCTGTTTGAGCTGACCGGTGATGTCATCGGTGCCAAAGGCCACATGATGAATTCCCTCGCCGTTCTTGGCGATGAATTTCGCGATCGGCGACTCCTCGGAGGTGGCCTCCAGCAGCTCCACATGCGTTTCGCCCGCTTCGAAAAACGCGGTTTTCACCCTCTGCGATTCCACTTCTTCGGTTTTCAAGAGCTTCATGCCAAGGGCGTTCTCGTAGTAGGGGATGCTTTCCTCCAGCGAACGCACGGCTATGCCGATATGATCAACTTTCTGAATCATGACAGGTTTCCTTTTCGGGTTGTTTGGGCGTAAAAAGTGGACAGTTCGCGCTCTGCAGCAGTTCCCTCGCCGCCGCGGTGGCCGGCAGTTTCCCCGCCGTCACCGCCGCCTGCAAGTCCGGCAGCTTCTCCTTCACCGAAGCCAGCCCCAGAAAACGCTGCTGCACCTGATCGAGCACCATGCTCATCATCCATTCGGTCACCTGACGGCTCCGCCGCGCTTCAAATTCCCCGTTTTCCTCCGTGATCTCCCGGAACCGCAAGATCACCTGCCAGATGTCCTCCAGCCCCTGCTTTTCCAGGGCCGAAGTCAAAAACGCTTTCGGCTGCCAGCCCGCCGTCGGTGTCCGCAGATAATGCAGGGCATGGGTGAACTCATTCGCCAGCCGCTCCGCCTTCAGACGGTTGTCCCCGTCCGCTTTGTTGATGACAATCGCGTCCGCGTTTTCCATCACCCCGCGTTTAATCCCCTGCAAGTCATCGCCCGCGCCCGTCAGCGTCAGCAGCATGAAAAAGTCGGTCATCGAACGAACCGTCGCCTCGCTCTGCCCCACCCCCACGGTCTCCACCAGAATCACATCAAACCCGGCCGCCTCGCAGACCAGCATGGTTTCCCGCGTCTTGCGGCTCACGCCGCCCAGGGTTCCGCCGGAGGGCGACGGACGAATAAATGCATTCGCCTCGCGCGACAGCGATTCCATCCGGGTTTTGTCCCCCAGAATGCTCCCGCGGGTCATGGTGCTGCTCGGGTCCACCGCCAGCACCGCCACCTTGTGTCCCTTGCGGCATAGCATCGTCCCGAACGCGTCAATAAACGTGCTTTTCCCCGCCCCCGGCACGCCGGTGATGCCAATGCGGACCGCCCGTCCGGTGCGCGGCAGCAACTGCCGCAACAGACTCTGCGCCAGCTCCATGTGATGGTCCGCATTGCTTTCGATCATCGAAATCACCCGGCCCAGCACCGTCCGGTCCGCTCCCGTCACCCCGTCCAGCAACTGCTGCTCGGTAAAGGTGGGCCGCCGCCGCGGGAAGCGCGGACGCACCTGCGCGCCGGGCATGCCGTCGTGACCGCCAGGTACCCCGTCCATCACCGCACAGGCGAAGGCCTGCGAGTCACCGGACCACTCGGGTTTGCGTTTACCGGGATCCGTCACGCGTCCACACCCTCCAGAAGTTGAGTGAGCAGATTTTTCGCCGCCACCGGAATCACCGTGCCGGGTCCAAAAATCGCGGCCGCGCCGGCCTCGCGAAGGAAGGCATAATCCTGGGCGGGAATCACTCCGCCAATCACCACCATGATATCCTCACGGCCGCGCTTACGAAGTTCGCCGATCAGCGCCGGTAGCAGCGTCTTGTGTCCGGCGGCCAGCGAACTCATGCCGACAATGTGCACGTCATTCTCCACCGCCATCTGCGCCGCTTCCTCGGGGGTCATGAACAGCGGCCCCACGTCCACATCAAAACCGAGGTCCGCAAACGCCGTAGCCACCACTTTGCCGCCGCGGTCGTGACCGTCCTGCCCCAGTTTGGCCACGAGAATGCGCGGACGCCGGCCTTCCACCGCCGCGAACTTGTCTGCGAGATCCTGAACATCTTTCACGGCGCCATCCTCCCCATACGTGCTGCTGTAAACGCCGGAAATCGAACGGATCACGGCCTGATGCCGGCCGAAATGGACTTCCAGCGCATCGGAAATTTCGCCAAGCGAGGCCCGGGCCCGCGCGGCATTCACCGCCAGTTCGAGCAGATTGCCTTTTTCACCGCCCGCACAGGCGGTCAGTGCCGCCAGGGCTTCACGGCATTTGGATTCGTCGCGTTCGGCCCGGAGTTTCTCCAGACGGCGGATCTGCGAATCGCGCACCGCCGTGTTGTCCACCTCCAGAATCTCCAGCGGATCCTCGTTTTCCAGCCGGTACTTGTTCACGCCGATGATCGCCTCTTTGCCGGAGTCAATCAAGGCCTGACGCCGGGCGGCGGCCTCCTCAATGCGCATCTTGGGCAGGCCGGTTTCAATCGCTTTGGCCATGCCGCCGAGCTGTTCCACTTCGAGGATGTGCTCCCAGGCTTTCTCCATGAGCTGATTGGTGAGGGTTTCCAGATAATAGGACCCGCCCCAGGGATCCACCGTCCGGCAGATCGCGGTCTCATGCTGCAGATACAACTGGGTATTCCGCGCAATCCGCGCCGAGAAATCCGTCGGCAGCGCAATCGCCTCGTCCAGCGAGTTGGTGTGCAGCGACTGGGTGTGACCCAGCGTCGCCGCCATCGCCTCGACACAGGTCCGGGCCACGTTGTTGAACGGATCCTGCTCGGTCAGCGACCAGCCGGAGGTCTGACTGTGCGTGCGCAGGGCCATGGATTTGTCGTTTTTGGGGTCGAACTGTTTGATCAGTTTCGCCCAGATTACCCGGGCCGCCCGCATTTTCGCCACTTCCATGAAATAGTTCATGCCCTGGGCCCAGAAGAAGGACAGCCGCGGCGCAAACGCATCGATGTCGATCCCCGCCGCAATCCCGGCCCGGACATACTCCAAACCGTCGGCAAGCGTGTAGGCCATCTCCAGGTCGGCGGTCGCTCCCGCCTCCTGCATGTGGTAGCCGGAAATCGAAATGCTGTTAAACTTCGGCATTTTCTGCGAGGTGAACTCGAAAATATCCGCAATGATCTTCATCGAGGGCAGCGGCGGATAAATATAGGTGTTCCGCACCATGTACTCTTTGAGAATATCGTTCTGAATCGTGCCCGTGAGCTGGGCCATGGGAACGCCCTGCTCTTCTCCGGCCACAATGAAAAAGGCCAGAATCGGCAGCACCGCCCCGTTCATGGTCATGGAAACCGACATCTTGTCCAGCGGAATGCCGTCGAAGAGAACCTTCATGTCGAGGATCGAGTCCACCGCCACCCCGGCTTTGCCCACATCCCCGGTCACCCGCGGATGATCCGAATCGTATCCCCGGTGCGTCGCCAAATCGAAAGCGACCGACAGCCCTTTCTGTCCCATGGCCAGATTCCGGCGGTAAAACGCATTCGACTCCTCTGCCGTCGAAAATCCCGCGTACTGCCGCACCGTCCACGGACGCATGCAGTACATTGTGGTATACGGACCGCGCAGAAAGGGCGGAATTCCGGAGGTGTATTCCAAATGCTGACAGTCCGAATAATCGTTCTTGCTGTAGAGCGCGCGAATGTTGATGTGCTCCAGGGATTCGGTCAGCAGATCCGCCGCCGATTTGCCGGTGCGGGTCTTCAGATCCGCCCGCCAGGCATCCGCGGAGAACTGTGCCGCCTCCGGATTAAAGTCAACAGTGGTAAAGTCGGGAACAGATTTCATTGGGCAACTCCGGTGAGGGCTTGCAGATCAGACAGTAACTCAAGGTTGTTGGCGCGCAAGTGAATAAACTCATCCACTCCGGCGGCTTTGAAGGCCTCCACATGGTCGGGCAGCAGACCGGCGACCAGCACCTGAATCTTCGGGTTCGCCGCTTTCACCGCGTTGGCAAAGGCCGGGACCAGATCCGGATAGGTGTCGTCCGTGGAGCAGATCACTGTCACCGCCGCCCCGGAGTCGATTACCGCTTTGGCCGCCTCCTCCGCAGTGTCGAAGCGTTGCGAGGCGTCGATTGCAAATCCGGAGGGTTTCAGGAATTCCTGACAGAAATCCGAGCGGAGTTTGTGTTGTTTCACCGGCCCCATTTGAGCCAGCAGCACGCTTGGCGGTA
>PXDP01000221.1 GCA_003565035.1 PVC group bacterium
GACATCGCCGCGTAATTCCGACACTCGGAACCCACGCCCGCCCGTCTTCCGATCATCGGAGGCCGGGCGGTTTCCTTCCAACCCCTTTCCCGCACAATGCGGGGAAAACCCCGACCGCTTTCCACAGTGGAGGGCGGTCTTTCTGTGAACAACCCAATAAGGAAAACGAAAATGAGCACTCCCTATAATGTCAAAGTCAACCTGTTCCGTGGCGCTGCCATCCTGCCCTACACCTGCCTGGTCCTGACCGTCCTCGCCGGGTCCAAGCTCGATGCCCTCAACCGTGCCGAGACCGAAATGAATGTCCTGGTGAACGACGACGAATACGCCGCCGCGACCGAGGCCAAACCCGTGTGGGGTGTCGATCCCAACCGCCCCGCTGCCGAACGGGCGATTGCCCTGGCCGCGTAGGGCGGGGGGCACCCTCGAACAGACCGCATTGCGTCGGTCTGTTTTTTTAGCTCCAAAGCCAAGACCCCGTTGCCTCAGAGTCGGGAGTACCCGCATGGGACTCTGGGATAACTTGCGGATGTTATGAAGTGGTGATGGCTATGAATTACGCGCCCGATAGCAATACAGGGCAAGAAACCCCATGATGAGTAGCCCCAGCGTCCCCGGCTCCGGGATCATGGTGAGGCCCGTGGTCTGAGCGATCCAATTCCACGCGGGGTCCAGCATCACCCCGCCGCCGATATCCCCGAAACGTCCCCCATAGCCTTCAGTGAAGGTGTTGACCCCCACCAATGCCTGGCCCGATCCCCAGTTGATGAGCGCCGGGCCGCCGGAGTCCCCGGGGCCGATGATGGTTTCCCGGTCGTTGCCGAGACTCAGCGGATTGTCGGGATCGTGAAAGGTGTAGCGGAAAAGCTGTCCGTCGCTGCCGGAGGAGCTGTGCAGGGTCTCGACCGTGTTCCAGCCGATGCGGCGCTCGCTGGTGCTGGCGTTGGTTGTGTAGCCGTAGCTGCCGAAGCCCGAGCGCCCGTAGCCAATCAGGGTCAGTTCCTGACCGATGGACATCGACAGGCCGAGGGCGGGGAAATTGAGTTCGGGCAGCGGGTTGGTGAAGTGCAGGAGCGCCAGATCGTTGTGGATGGAAGGATTGCCGAAGCCGGTGAAGTCCGGGTGCGTCTGGGCGGTGGCCGTGCCCAGGCTCCCGTGCCCCGGCAGATGCAGGGTGTAGGACAGGCCCGTATCCGGCTGACCGTTGTCATCGAAGTCCGTGTTGTGCGCGGCGGTGAGCACCCAGTGGCGGGAGAGAACCACGGCGGTCCCGGAGTAGGTGAAGGAGCCCGTGGAGATCCGCAGGGCACCCACCGCGTTGAAGGGCGAATCGGCGGTTTGAGGGTCGAGGCGGTTGGAGGGGAAGTCGGCGGGCAGATCGAACTCCCCGCCCGCGAGGATGGCGTGAACGTGAGATAAGAAACACAGGCACAATAGACCCAAGGAAAAACGGAT
This sequence comes from PVC group bacterium, assembly GCA_003565035.1. Lineage (GTDB taxonomy): Bacteria > Verrucomicrobiota > Kiritimatiellia > SS1-B-03-39 > UBA6053 > PXAS01. The sequence continues at coordinate 1,456 of PXDP01000221.1, forward strand.
TCTCATTCGGGCACCGTTGAAAATGCGGACCCGAATCGGGGTTTGAGCTTCGTGTCCGCCACAAACTCCCGATTCACCGACGCCACCTTGGCGTGGTCCAGGAGTTGGTTCAACTCCTCTACGTTCGGACTTCCACAAACCGGAATGCTAAAAAAATGATAGGCCATGATTTCCTCTCAAAAATTTTTACCTTCGGCAGGGGGAGGTCTCCCCCTGCACCCCCTCTGTCGCTTCGTCCCGCGCACGCGCCCGGCTCCGCCTTTGGGCGCGTTGCGCAGACGAAGCGCTGGCTGGCTCAAGGAACGGAACTGCGGGCGGGGCGGAAGCCGAAGACGTCGCTGCTCTGGCGGTCCGGGGGGCTCCAGCCGCGGTACGCGGAGCGGCTGAACCAGGCATTGTCGCGCCAAGAGCCGCCCCGGCCCACCCGGTTCGTGCCCGATGGCGCACCCTTGGGGTCGGTCGCCCCATCCGTGTAAGTCGAGGCTGAATACCAGTCCCAGCACCAATCCCACACGTTTCCACTCATGTCATACAAACCATAGCCGCTGGCCGCAAAACTCCCCACCGGAGAGGTGTAGGGCATCGTGCCGTCGTTGAAGGTGGGGTGGTAGGTCCAAGTCGTATAGGGGCTGGTGTCGTAGGTAATAGCACTTCCGTTTGCCCGATAGTTTGCGTTGCTGATATTTATCGTATCCCCCCAGGGAAAACGCTGTCCGGACACCCCGCCCCGTGCCGCCTTCTCCCACTCCGCCTCCGTCGGCAAACGGTAGCCGTTGGCATTCCAGTCGGCGATGGGGGCGCTCGTTCCGGTCTTGAACACCGTGCCGTTGGCATTCCGGTACACTGGATCCAGCCCCTCCCGCTCGCTCCGCGCGTTCAGCCACTTCACCACATCCCACCAGTTCACCGTATGCACCGGGTGATCCGCACCTTTGCCGTCACCCGTGGCAATGTCCGTGTATCCGTTCTCAACCGCCCAGTCGCGGACTTCATTCCACAACTCCCAGGTCACCTGATGCCGCGCCATGTAAAAATCGCTTACATACACATTCACAGGCGGGGCGTCTCCATCAGTATCGCCGCTGGTGCGTCCCATGGTAAACCATCCGGCGGGAATCCGGGCCATCCCGGCGGGGGCGGGATCTGGAGGCTGTGGGGCGGGTTCCAAATGATCATCAATAAAGTCTGAAGGATCGATAATTCCCTCGGCCTGCATAAGATTAAAAGCTTCCGCAACTTGTTCGGTGTTCATAGAGGAAAGTGCTGTGCCCTGGGCATTTGAATAATAGCCGCCGCTGGTATTCGGCCAAACAGGTGAGGTCTGATTAATCTCCCTCACTTTGCGTCGCATTTCGAGGTGCAGGTGGGGCGATGCGATGTTTGCGATCCACCCTATTGGCTGCTCCATGGAAACTACTTGACCCACTTGAGACGGAAAATCCATAGCGGTTTGCGAAACGGAACCACTCTGATCTGCGGTCAAATGGGCGTATATGCTATAGTACCGCAAGCTGTCACCTGGTCGGCGAAGCTCACCCGCGAGAGTGTGCTCGATGACAATCCGCCATCCTTGGGCGGATGGATTTACGCCTTGTCCGGATGTAGGGGCGATTTGAACAATTCTTCCGACAGCTACCGGGTAGATGGGCTCCCCCACGTCTCCCCCGGCCTTGTTCCAATCCTCACCAGGATGAATGCCTCCCATGGCAGGATAATGACTCCCCACATCCTGATAGTTAAACCATCCACTTGTTTTGTAATGGTCGGCTCGCCCATAAATATCTCCCCCAGGATTGTCTGGATACAAGTCATTTCGCTCGTTTGCGGTACCATCTGGAAATTCGGCGACGGGAGTTCTATCGCCGAATGGGTATTGGAACTTTGTTGCAAGCGGAATGCCGACTGTTTCCACGGAAAGGTAAACCGTATGTGTTTCTGTGGTCAAGCCTCCAGAACTTACCCTGCAAAAATAACTCCCCGAAGCACCGTCTTTTGCCTGTGAGATCAATAGCTCCGAGCTGTTCTGTCCAGGAATCAAAACCCCTTGGTGAAACCATTGGTAGCTTACGGGCGCGTCCGCTTTGGCTTCCACGTAAAACTGTGCGCTTTCCCCACTATAAACCGTGATGGACCGGGGTTGGCGGATAATTTCCGGGGGCTCGGCTTCCACAACCGGGGGGCTGTATTTGCTTGCCCATTCCCGTTCATATAATCGAAAGGAAGGGAGCCGGGGCAGGCTTCCACTGTCCACACCACGAACATTCATGCCCGCGTTCACGTCCGCGTAGGCCCCCAGTTCCCAACTGGCGTTTGTGAGCTGCCCGTCACTGTACTGAGCCTGGCCGGAAAATTCGATTCGCGGATCCAGCGACACATCGATACCCGCCACCCCGTAGACCCGGGCGGTGATGCTCGGCACAAGGGAAATATTTCCATTCGCACTCCCATTGAGGTTATAGGTGAAGGCTTGTGTCTCGGTTCGCTGGGTGGTGTACCATCGGTTCCACTCTACTTCTGGATTGGCATCCCTCCGATACCTGCCGGATATCCCCATGTTGGCATGTTGACGATACCCGGATTCAAATGAACCCTCCACGGAAACGTAGAGCGTGGACTTGGCCTTTACCGATGCTGTCACTTCCACACCAATCGGAATAATTCCCACAGTGCCCCATACCCAATGGGTTCCCTGCCAGAGTTCACTTTCCATATTCCCACCGAAGAATCCATAGGCTTCGACCAGGGGGAAGCAGGCAACCTCCATGTCGCCCGTGGCCTGGACTTCAAAACGCCTCAGTTGCCTCCCCCGTGTCTCCAGCGATGTCTGAATGGAGGGCGTGTAGAAAAACTTCCCCTCGGTGAGAGAAACGGTGACGTTGTCGTTGTCGAACAGGGTTGTCCCGGAAAAATCGGCACCCAGGGATGGCAGGGTGAATGTCGCGTCCAGTTCCAGGGATCGGATAAGTGCACCGTTTTCATCCAATTCCAGCAGCACATCGTTGTCCGAAAGGCTGAAAGTTCCTTCGGGCAGAATGTCCAGCAAACCCACCTCGATGGTCAGGAGGGTCATCTGCTTTGCATCAGGGTCATTTTGCACCGCGTCCACCCTTCGGTAGAAGATTTCATCCACGTGAGCCGGGGCGAGGTTGGCGAGTAGGCTTCCTTCCGTGAACGCGGGAGGATCGTTTACGTAGGCGAGCACGATGCGGTCTTCAAGTACTTGGTGAATGCTCCATTCGTCATCGGTGTCGGCCATGCGCACGGGCCCGGAGTTGAAGCGGGCTGCGAGAGCCGCCGCCGCTCCGCCAAGGCGTTGTCCTGCCCGTTGGGCATCCGGGGAGCCGAATACAAAAAGGTTGTCTTCCACTTGGGGTTCAGTCTCCAGTTCAAAACTCCACAGATATTCCTGTGTGTTGCCCAAGGTGTCGGAAACGGTAATGCTGGCTTCCAACATGTCTCCCCATCCACCCAGAGCCGTGTCCCCGCCCAGATCGAATGTCACCACCCCGTTTTCAAGACTGAGTTCCTCATCGGCAACTGTGAAGGTGCCGTGTGTGGGAAGCGAAAAACTGATGGACCCGGGATCAATACCGGTGGCATCTTCTACATTCACGGTGATGGGGCGGAAGCGCCGGATTCCAAATCCACCGTCAGCAGGGGATCGATGGACGATGCTCGGCGGCTGCTCATCCAACTGCACCACCCGGTAAAACACCTGATCGGATTCATCCGGGGTGACCGCCTCCTGTTGCGCCAGGGCGGCGGCTTCGGAGGGATACCCGGCAACCGTCTCCCAGGCTTCGGGATCGCTGAGATCCGTGGATAGTTGCAGTTCATAGCGCACCCCGGGATCGGTGGACCAAATAACGCGGTGGCTGACGTTCGGGGCTTCGGGGTCCGCGTGGGGTTGAAGCACCATGAAGGGCTGGGCGGAAAGCCGCAGTGTGATCGTGAGGATCAGCGAGAGGAGAGGGAGGTGGAGGATTCGGTTCATGACAGGGCTCCTTGAATCGGTAGGATAGATTCCCGTTATAAATGGAAAGACGGGGGCCTGTCACGGTTAAAACCGTCAATCCAAGTAAATATTCACTCTGTTCCCGTTATATATAAATGCCAACCCCACCAGATGTGTGTCTGGCTGGACATCATTTTAGAAACACGAACAGAGGAGCCCACCATGGGATACACCCACTACTGGCGGCAACCCCGGTGGTCACAGGCCGACCGCGAGGGATTTGTCCAGGCCCTGCCCATCATCCGCGACATCCTGCACGTCCGCCACAAAGGCATTCTGTGTCGCAGCTTCGGCAGCCTCGGTCCGCCCACCGTAAACGACCGGGAGATCCAGTTCAACGGTCTGGACGGCGGTGAGGACTTTCTGTGCTTCAACCGCAAACGAATGGGAGATTACTGCAAAACCGGCTGGCTTCCCTACGACATCCCGGTCTGTGAAGTGCTGTTGGTCCTGCACGCGCATTGTCTGAACTTCGAGATCAAATCCGATGGCCTGAGCAAGAAAGCCGGGCAGTTTGTGCTGAAGGAAGACTCGTGGTACGAAGCGCACGAGAATGTGCGCCATCACTACTCCGGCCTCAACCTGCGCGGCTTCCGCTCATTCTAACCGTCCTGTCACTCCCTCCCGGCCCCACCGTCCATCCACCACTTTCCCGCATCCGTGGGAATCACCCGACCGTCTTCCACTCCGGAGGGCGGTCTTTTTGTAACAACCTGACAAAGGAATAAAAATGGACACTCCCTTCACCGTAACCCTCGACCTCTACCGTGGACACGCCCTGCGCCCTTTCCGGCGCATGGTCACAACGGTTCTGGCCTCGTCCGCGCTGGATGCATGTTCCCTGGCTGAATGCAGCCTGAATATCGAACTACCCGACATCGAGTATGCAGCCGCGACTGAGGCCCTTCCCGTTTGGGAACCGCGCCCGGCACAACAGGTCCAGCCGGTGCAGCGACCCATGCTGTCGCTGGCGGCCTGACCGCCATCCCCACTCCCGGTGCGTCCCGCCGGGAACCTTTTTCCAACTCACAAATTCCTCAATAACCAACCCCAAACAAAGGAGGCCGACCATGGCCGTTATTCTCGAACTCAATTATGGAAAGAAAATCGGGCTGCCCTCATACAGCAGCCACAACTTCAGCGTTAGTCTGAAAACCGAAATCCCCACCTCCGAGGACATCCCCGAGGCGGTGGAGCGCGTCTACCGCATTCTTCAGGAAAGCGTGGACCAGCAGATCGTCAACCCCGGATACGTGCCGGGAAGCGAGGTCGAACCGCAAATGCGGGTTCTGCCCACCACCAACGCCCAGGCCCCCGCCGAGTGGCGTTGCAGCCCCAAGCAGAAGGAACTGATCCTCAAACTCGTGGACGAACAGAACCTCGACCGCAATCAGGTGGACGATCAGGCACGCGACCGCTTCGGCAAGGGCGTGATCGAACTGAACAAATTGGAGGCCAGCGGACTCATCGACGAACTGATGAAGCAGGCAGGCCGCAATCCCCGTAAGCGCGGGGCCACCCGGAGGGCCGCGTGATGTCGGTTGCACCTCCAAACGCGGTCCGGGACAGCAGGAGCGATCAAATCCGTATCCTTCGCAGTAACAGCGTGGACGAGGAGGCGCAGCCGGGAGATCCGCTCGCCTACCTCAGTGCCTCCCGGCTGAAATCGTTCCTCACCTGCCGTCTCAAGTTCTACTACGAGAAGGTGCTGGGCATCCAGCCCCCCACCGGCCCCAACCTGCATGTCGGTAAAGCCGTTCATGCGGGGCTGGAGGCCTTTCACCACGCCCGGTGGCGGGGGGAGTCCCCAACGTCCGCCGACATCCTCGCCGCCTACAACGCTTCATTCTGTGCGCTGGAAGAGGCGGAGGCGGTGGAATACGGCGACAAAGACCGGGAGGAATGTCTGGCCACCGGAGAACGGGTGGTCCGGGCGTACCTGGAATCGCCCCTTGCCAACGATCCCCGTCGCATCCTCGGTGTGGAGGTTTATTTGAGGGCGGAAGACCCGTCGTTGCCGCTGCCCCTGCTGGGCGTGCTGGATCTGGTGCGTGAGGGCAATGTCCCGGTGGACTTCAAAACCATCGCCTCCACCCCCAACCTGGAGGAAGAGGCCTGGGCGAATCAGTTGCAGCTTTCCATCTATCATCTGCTGCTCGGCGATGCCACTGACCAGACCGCTGCTCCGGGCGAACTGGTGTATTTGGTGAAACTCAAAACGCCGAAGATCATCCAGCATCAGCTCCCGCCGGTGACCGACACGCAATTGGCCCGTCTGCGTACGCTGGCCGATGTGTACGTCGATGGCGTGAAGCGCGGGGACTTCTACCCCAGCCCCGGAATGCACTGTCGCTGGTGCGAATTCCGGGGTCGCTGTCGCGCCTGGACCTCCCTGCCCAACGCCGCCTGAGTTTGTAAACAAAATTGCCCCCCTCCTGTCAGGATCGGTCCTTATGGGCTTGATCCGGGCGGGAGGATGGTCATAACCAAAGGAAACGATGAGCAAGACGAAACTCCCAATCTCCCATACGCCCCAATATGATGGCCACACCTGCGGGCTCTGCGCCGCCTCCTCCATCTATCGCTTCTACGGCATGGATCCCGATGAGTATGAGCTCCGGGCGTACCTGGGCGTGGACAATATCCTGCCCTACAAGTTCCCGGCCCGCGAACGCATTGAGGCCTGGCTGGGCGGAGTGGATGCCGCCGGGGCCGGGACGATGCCGATGGACATGCTGGCCGTGCTCTATTGGGACGGATTCGACTGCCAGACACTCACCGGACGCTATTCCCGGATTCAACAGCGGCTGACCGAACACC
>PXDP01000115.1 GCA_003565035.1 PVC group bacterium
CGCCACCGCCGTTGCCCCCGGCATCGGCACCGGCACCGCCCACATCGTGTACGACCCCTCCGAAGCCGGAGACATGCCCGACGACGCCGTGCTCGTCTGCCCCTCCACCGACCCCGCCTGGACCCCGCTCTTTATGCGCGCCAAGGCCCTGGTTGTCGAACGCGGCGGTGTCCTCTCCCACGGTGCCATCGTCGCCCGAAACCTCGGCATCCCCGCCGTGGTCTGTGCCGGCGCCACCAAACGCATTCAGGCCGGGGACCGCATCCGCGTCGACGGCCAAAAAGGCACCATTCGCAAACTTAACGAAGAGGAGGTCTCCTCATGATCGACCTGTGGAACCATTTCGCCCTCACCCTCATCGACATCCTGCTCGGATGGCTGCTGATCTTCCCAACCAGCGTGGCCATTCTTGTCGTGTCCGTCGGCTCCGGTGCCATTCTCACCCTCGCCCGGCGTTTCACCACCGACCAGACCAAACTGCGCATCGCCGCCGAGGACCGCAAACGCCAGAAACAGCTCGTCAAAGAAGCCAAGGCCCGGGGCGACAAAGATGCCGCCAAACGCCATGCCGCTGTCCGCAATCAGATCAGCGTCATGACCCTCAATCAGGAAGGCAAACCCCTGCTGGTCTCGCTCCTGCCCATCGCCCTGCTGGCCACCTGGGCGGTGGAGCGGCTGGAATTCCATCCGCCGAAAATCGATGAGGAGGTCAGCATCATCAGCTACGTTCCCCGCCGTTTTGTGGGTCAAACCATGCATATCGTACCCGTGGAGGGCCTCAGCCCGCAAGGCACCTGGATCTCCGCCATCGAACCCGGCGAAATCATGGGCATTCCCTGCGGCGAAGCCCGCTGGACCTTCCGGGTCAGCAATCCCGAAGCCGCCCCGATCCAGGATTTCCCCCTTCAGGTCCGTATCGAACGGGACACGCTGGACACAGGACTCCGCTTTGGCGCCCGCACGTACGCCAGTGCCCGCCGCTGGTTCCCGCAGCACGAAATCCGTATCGACACCGATCTGCAGCAGGTGCGCCCCTTCGGATTCGTGCCCGGCATCGAAGCCATCCTCTTCCCCCCCTGGCTCATCGCCTACATCCTCCTCGTCATCCCCTCCGTCTTCGGCACCAAAAAACTCTTCGGAATTTATTAACAGTGGACACCTATCACTTCACCCGGGATATCCGGCACGAAACCGGATACGACCTTGTTATTGCCGGGGGCGGCCCCGGCGGATGCGGGGCCGCAATTTCCGCGGCCCGTCAGGGCGCCCGGGTTCTGCTGGTTGAGGCCTCCGGCTGCCTGGGCGGCATGGGCTCCTCCGGACTGGTCGCCGCCTGGTCGCACATGAGTAACGGAAAACACTCCGTGATCGGCGGGCTGATGCTCGAACTGGTCGAAACCATGTACGACCGCGGATTCATCGCCCCAACCTACGACGAACGCTTCTGGACGACCATCCACAACCGCGGACTCGGCTTCAACGCCGAAGGGTATAAATTGTTGCTGGATGAACTCTGCCGGGCTTCCGGTGTCGAGGTCCGTTTCTTCACCCGGGTACTGGATGCGGAGGTCACGGATCACACGGTAAACGGCATCATTCTCCACAATGTCGAGGGCTTTTCCTTCGTGGAAACCCCCACCGTTATCGATGCCACCGGCGATGCCATCCTCACCCACGCCTGCGGTGCCGCCATCCGCCGGGCCGGACAGGACACGCCCAACATCATGCCGCCCACCCTGTGCAGCCTCCAGACCGGCATTGACTACAAAGTCTTCAACCGAGGCCTGCAGCAGGAGGCGGTCGACCGGGCTCTGGCCGACGGCTTTTTCTCACAGCCCGACCGCCATGTCCCCGGCCTCTTCCGCAGCGGTGAACATTTCGCCACCCTCAACGCCGGCCATCTCTTCGACGCCGATGCCCTTGATACCGCCAGCCTCAGCGAAGCGATGTGCCAAGGCCGACGGCTCGCATGGGAATACAATGAATTTTTTCGGAAATACGTACCCGGCTGCGAACGCATGGAACTGGTCACCACTGCCGCCCTCCTGGGTGTGCGCGAATCCCGCCGTATTGTCGGCGAAGCCGAACTCACCGCCGATGACTACCGGGCCCGCCGTACCTTTCCCGATCAAATCGCCATCTACTGCAAGCAAACCGATATCCACGTCTACGCCCCCACGCCGGAGGAATACGCCCGTTATCACAAAGAGTTCGAAGAAGCCGACCTGCTGCAGCCCGGCGAATATTACGGACTCCCCTACGGCATACTCGTGCCCAAAGACTGGAAAAACCTCTGGGTGGCCGGCCGCTGCTGCTCCAGTGACCTCAAAGTCAACGGCGCCATCCGCGACCAGCCTGCCTGCATCATGATGGGCCAGGCCGCCGGAACCGCCGCCGTCCAAGCCCTGCGCACCGGCCAGCAGGCCAACACCCTCAACACCCAAACGCTCGTCAAAAGCCTGCGCGACCAGGGTGCTAACTTGCCTTGACCCAGCAAATACTGGAACCAAGCGCCTTCCGAACGCCCCAAAGAGCCGCAGGTTAACCGATAACGGAATCCGGCGTTGAATTCCCCGGTCCATTTAGTAAAAATTCCAAATAATCCCGATGGTACAGTCCGTCGGGAAGAAGACCTTTCATTAAACGGATCACACATGAATAAACACCCGCTTCACACCCACCAACGCCAGGTTCACCTCGATTTTCACACGTCCCCCTTTATTCCCGATGTCGGCTGTGATTTTGACGCCACCGCCTTCGCGGAAACCTTTCAGCGGGCCCATGTCAACAGCGTCACCGTCTTCGCCAAATGCCATCACGGCATGTGCTACTACCCAACCGGCACCGGACAGTCCCACCCCGCCATCGGCGACCGGGATCTACTCGGCGAACAGATCGAAGCCCTGCACCGCCTCAATATCCGCGCCCCGATTTACACCACCGTTGTCTGGGAAGAACTCGCCGCACAGACCCACCCCGAATGGCGGCAAATGACCGTGGACGGCCGTTTCGCCGAAGATACCCAGGGGCCCGACGGCAAATCCGGCCACCTCGGTATGTGGAAATTCAATAACTTCCTTGATCCCGACTACCAGGACTATTTTGAAGCCCACCTCCTCGAACTGCTCGACCGCTACGGCGATGCCGTGGACGGATTTTTCATCGACATTCTCTTCTTCCATCCCCGCGCCGGCTGGAGCGAGGCCTCCCGTGCCTTCCGCGCCCGCCACGGCCTGCTGGAAAACACCCCCGCTAATTTCGCCCGCTTTCAGGGGCTCGCCCAGGCCGCCTTCAGCAAACGCTTCACCCGCCTCATTCACAGCCGTCAATCCCGCGCCACCGTCTTCTACAATGCCCAGAACGACGGGAACCTCGACCCCGACATCGGCCCCCGGGCCCGAGCCGAATACCAGACACATTTCGAAATTGAGTCCCTGCCCTCCGGCTTCTGGGGCTATTTCCATTTCCCCCGTATGGGACGGATGCAAAGCCACTGGGGCAAACCCTGGCTGGGCATGACCGGACGTTTCCAGAAAATGTGGGGCGATTTCGGCGGCGTCAAGCCCCGGGCCGCCCTCGAATTCGAATGCTTCCGCGCCCAGGCCTTCGGCGGGGCCAACTCCATCGGCGATCAGCTCCCCCCGCGCGGGATTCCCGATGCAGCCGCTTACGATCTCATCGGCAGTGTTTACGGACAATGCGAAGCGGCGGAACCGTTCTATGAAGGAGCCACACTCCCCTCAGAACGCCTCGCGATCCTCACCCCGTCCAGCCCCGGGATCGACGGCGGTCTCAGCGAAGAAGCCGCCGTCCTGCTCTGCGAAGAGCATCATTACGACTGCGCTGTGATCGACAGCCTCGACGATTTCACCGCCTATTCCCTGCTCATTCTCCCCGATCAGTGCGTCATCACCCCCGAACTCGCGGAGAAACTCGGCGCGTATTACCGACAGGGCGGCCGACTGATGGTCTCCCACAAAGCTCTGCTGAATATAAATGGACAGCTCGCGCTTGATTTCCTGCCGCTGGACGTTCACGGAGACGAGCCCCTTTACCCCACCTTCTGGCGGGCGGAAAACACCTTTGACGGCGAACTCGCAGTCAGTGACCGGGTCATCTACGCCCAGGGCCTGCGCATCACGCCCAAGGACGGCGCCGAAGTCTGTGTCCGCCGCGTGCTGCCCTACTTCAAACGCAGCGACCTGAAATTCTCCTCCCATTTCCAAACCCCGCCGGTGGCCAAAGCCGATTCCGTGCACCCCGCCGTTTTGCGCGGCGAACGCTTTGTGGTCTTTGCCGACCCGGTGTTCAAAGACCTGCGCCAAACCGGCAATCCGGTGATTGCACCGGTCTGGGCTGAATGCATGGAGGCCCTGATCGGGCCCCCGCCTTTTGGCAAAGCGCTTTCCAAACGCATTCTCCAGGTCCCGCTCCGCAAAGGGGATGATCTGCTGCTCACCCTGCTGCACTACATTCCCATCCGCAAAGCCCTGGACATAGATGTCATCGACGAAGCCTCCACCTTCGCCGGCCAGCGGCTGCATATCCGGGGTAATCCCCCGGAAATCGTTGTGTTTGGCAGCCATACCCGTCTGAAACCCGATGCTGAGGGGGCTTTTCAGCTTCCAGACCACTGCGGCCGCCTGCTGCTGCAAGTCCCGAACTACTTTGCCCAGGTTCCGAATGGGGAGTGACTGGTGGAGGACTGATTCAGAGACTTCTCAATAAATCAATCGCGATGACCAGGGTTCCGGCGGCCCCGCGGAACTGGGCCGCGCCTTTGGCCAGGGCTCCCCAGCCCTGACCGAGCAATTCGGGCGATGGATCTTTCACTTTGCCCGCCGGAACGTTGTCGCGGTCGTACCATTCAAAAAATTCACGGTCACGCAGCACCCGTTCAACCATGGGGAGCAAAGCGGCATAGGCTTCCGTCCCATAACCGGCATCGGCGTACGCGGCTACGGTTTGGGCACCCCACCAGGTCCAGTCGCCCCCGTTGGCATAGCCCCAGGGCTGAATGCCTTTGGCCGCATAACAGCCAGCCGGATAGGGCGGCCAGGGACTGAAGCCGACCGACGCCGCGCCTGCCCGGCGCACCGCTTCCAGCGTGGCCGCCCAGGAATGCGCGGTTTCCTCCGCACTCAGAAGGCCGGCCCGCACCGCCAGCGCGGTCCCGAGCGGAAAGAAAATCGCATCCTCATCAAGTTCCGGCGGGAAGGGCGAACCCTCCTCCAGATAGCGGTGCGGTACAAATTTGCCGCGTTCTGCATCCCAAAGCACCGCGCGTACCGATGTGGCCAGCGCCTCCCGGCGATGTGTCCATTTGGCCGCAGTCTCAGCGTCCAGACAGTCCAGCGAAAACAGATCATCCAGGGCCAGAAGAGCCAGCGCATTGGAATAGACCCCCACCGCCCGATGGCTGTTTTCATCCATTTCAAGACCGTGGCTGTCCTCCGGCTGCACGTCATGCCAATCGATAGTGGCCGCATTGCAGATCAGGCCGTGTTTCTCCGACCAGCGGCAGTTCCAAAGAAAATCCATGGCCGCCAGGGCACGGTCCAGACAGGTCCGGCCCTTGACCGTTTCCGACAGCAGGCTCCGGTCGCCGGTGGTGCGAACATAGCGGGCCACGGCCTGGACAAAGGAGCTTTCCTGATCGGCACTGACATCGTTTTTCATGGACATCCGGCCGGGAAGTGTTTCCGCCCGGAGAAAGTGCTTGTAATACGGATCATGTTTTTTTTCGGCCACCACGCCGTCGGGGATATTGCCGTCTTCGCCCTGAAAATGAAGAAACTCCAGCAGGGCTTCGCGCACCTGCGCCTGCGGCACCGCCTCCAATGCGGGCACCAGAAAGGTGTTCAGATCGCGGATCCACACTTCGTGGAAATGACTGCCGGCATTCAGCCCGCCTTTCAGACACTCAATGGCCATGGTCCGGCATTCGTCCAGGCGATCGTCCGTGCGGAGGGTCTCGCGGAGAGACGCGTTCATCGGTGCGGGATAAACAGGGGGCAGATCGTTAGGAACAACCGGCTCGCCGGCAAAAGGGAGGGAAGCTGTCATGTAAAATTTCTCAGGGGTTAGATTTGGGCAACGGTATGTTGATGTTGTTTGACTGCGGCCACTGCGCCGCTCAGTCCCGGGGGAAGTTCCTGATTCGGCCAGGCCCAGCCCACCGCCCGGTACAGGCTGGCACATCGCGGATGCTTTGAGGACAGGGCTTCGTAGTGGGCCCAGGCCTGATCAAAGTCGACCAGCGCACGATCAATACTCTCGGAAGAGATCTCATCGCCCTGCATCACGCACCACCCCGGCAACAAGGCCCGCCAGGCCGCCTCCACGGCAGTGAAAAAACGCAATCCGTATTCGACCGACGAAAGAATCACTTCCCGCGTGGCCTCATCCACCTGCGGACTGAAGGTGCGGCATAATTCCTCCATCTCCTGCCACAGGGCCACGCTCTCCACTTTCTCACGCAACGCCTCGTCCACGCCGTTCATCGCCCGAAGATACTCGAAGGGCTGTTCCAGTCGATCAAACCCATGCAACACATCATCGCGCATCCACTGATTGGTGGGATAGCACTGCTGTTCTTTTTCCCGGCAGTCATACACCGCGCAGCATTTTCCTTTGAGCACCGCATCGGATGAGAGCAGCGCAATCCGCCGGAAAATCCTAGCATCCGCTTCATTCATCCCCAAGATCTCTCCAGCATACGCCCCGAAAATCTCTTCTTCACTTCTGCCGGGATCCCGTCCCCATTGCGTAATCCCATAGGCATTCAGGTCGCACCAAAGTTCGTTGCTCCGGTCCACATAGGGACCATACCATCCGCCCCCCCGCGACCAGGTATAGATCCCCGCAAACAAAGGATGATCCTGAATGTCCCGCAGGCCTTTGCACTCCGCCTGTTCCACAAAGCCTTCGATCACGCCCCGGGAAATGTAGTTGGGATACGCCCCTTTGCCTTCATACTCCCGCTGACACTGCACCTCCACCACCTGACGGTGCTGTCCCTGCATCAGGCAGGGATTGAATTCCACCCATCGGTGAAAATCCACCTGCGTATGCTTCACGGAGAAAATCAACCTTTCGTGCGGTTCGATTTGATCGGTCACCCGCAAATAAAAATCGCGATTCGCATGAAAGCGGTTCGGCCAGGTGTCCCAGGTGCGGTGAATGATCGTTTTCCCGTGTTTCTCACACACCTCCTGCCGCAGGAACCGCAACAAGGCCACAAATTGCCGGATTTTGTTCTCTACAGGATTTTCAGGCGAGTACCATACCGCCCCGTTGCCGCTGTGGTGGGGCGTATCAAATAAATACGTCTCCCCCACCCGGATGATCAGGCCGTCCACTTCGGGAAACACGTTGAACATCTCGTCCAGCATCACCCGGTGGAGTTCGAGGGTGAAAGGCAGATCGATGGAGATCCGTCCGGTATCCGGATCCACAAGCCGATCCCGGAAGTGCTCCAGAATCCGCGTGGGCAATACAAACAAATCGATGTGATAAAACACCGACAGTCCCGCCGCTTTCGCATCGGAAATTTCCTGCCGGAGCCGCTCCCGGGTCAAGGTCAGCCATTCCGCCTCTTCCGGGGTGGCCGGAAACACGCCGGGCGCAATCGCGTCAAAGGTCACGGCCGTATTGATATGTTTAAACGCCTGGCCGTTGTATCCGTAGGCTTTCAGGTGCGACGGATCCAGGAAAGCACTGTCAAAGGCAGGCTCGCCCGGATTATGATGAATCATGTCAATCAGGTAGTCCATAATCCCCTCTTCGCAAAAATTACCACCAACGATACCAGGACGGATTCACCGACAGTCCCTGATCTCCCTTGCGCGCATCCACGCGCCCGTCTGCAAAAAGATACAGAGCGATGTTTCCGGGATTAGAGATCCGGTAGCGGGTCGAAATGCCACCATCAAACACCGGACTCTCCTGAGGACGGAACAAACTGCCGGGGTGGTTTATTTCGCCGACAATCACGATTTTGGAGGGTTCCGGTATCCGCATGTGACGGTAGGCCCAGTTCGAATGAACCATATTTTCATTCAATCCGAAATGCTGAGTGCCCATGCGCTCGGCATTCGGCGACCACCAGATTGGATTGCGGGAGTGGTTGAAAATCGAGTTGTTTGTGCCCCCCTCGGGGCCGCCCACATAAGGATTCATCTGTTCCTGCCAATGCCGCTGACGTCCGTTTAAGTCTTTCCCGAATTTAATACTGTCTGCAAACCGAACCGGGTAAATCTGATTATGGTCCACAAG
>PXDP01000424.1 GCA_003565035.1 PVC group bacterium
CATTTTCTACATCCTGCCAGCTTGCGGGCGACAGGGCCGGCGTGAATTGCAACGTATACCGTCGGCCGGGCCGTGCGGTGAAGCTCAGTTCCATGCCGCCGGCCTCTTCCGTCACAACCTCTTCCGCCCGCAGAATTCCCTGCCAGCCGTCGGTTTCGTGATATGTGGCGCCCATGACAAATAGGCTGTTGTACGTCAAACCCGTGTCTTCTTCCACGTCCTCCGGGTTCGTACCGGTATCCATCCCGTTTTCCGTCAGCCAGGCCTCGTAAGGATCCGCCTCCCCCGCCTCCACGGTCACGGTCACATCGGAAGCCGTCGCCACCTCGCCATCGAAGGCCACCAGGCGGAAGACATATTCCCCTGCCGTGGCCGGGGTGAAGGTCGTGGCCAAGGCCGATGCATCGCCCAGGGTCACCGTTTCCGGTCCGCTGCGCTGAAGCCATTCGGTGGTCACCGTTCCGGGAACCTCCGGCAAGCCGTCGTCTTCCACCATGCCGGTGAGGGTGACTTCGGTGTTTGCGGTCACCGTCTGCGCTGCACCCGCAGCAACCAGCGGGCCGATGTTATCGGTCGGGCCGCTGAATACGGGTTCAATCGGTTGCCCGTTGAGTTCGATACTCTGGAACAACGCCACGGCGGAATCATCCCCACCGCCACTTTGCGGATGGCTGGATACCGCCAATCCAACATACACATTTTCTCCCATTGCCAAAGTGGTGGCCGTCCCGGTTTCATCCCACGAAACTCCATCAGCTGAACGATAAAATCGTAATTCATTTCCACTTCGGGTTATTCGAAACCATGGATACTCACTCAAACCTCCATGACTCGAATTCACCGGATTCGAGGAAAAACTATCTCGAACCTGACGACGCAAAGTATCCTGCTGTACCCCCATGAATCCATAGAAACTCTGATCAGCCAAGGTATCCCGGATCATCACCGCAGCCTTCGCAAACTGGTGCACCGAACCACCGTCTGCCGCAACAAAAGAGGTCAGGTTTGCCCGCAAATCCACATCCCCACTGACCGTAGTATAGACGAAATGTCCGCCGTCATCCCCAGTCCAGAAATCCCCGTCGCTGCCGGCAATTTCCAGTCCGTCGGCATTCCAGGTTTCCTGCCCGGCCTGACTGGGCGAGCCAAACGTAATCGCATCCCAACCCTCCGGAAAAAGATACGTTTCCGCCGGTGAAACCTCCGCCCGCAGACCGTAGTAGTGGGTGTTGGAACCCTCATTCGTGTTCCCCCAATAATAAAGCCGGACATAGGCCTCCGTTACATCCTCATAGAGCGTTTCGTTCACCACGAGCGTCGTCGATCCGGCAAGACCGGCCGCCACACTAAATTCGGAACCCACCAAAATCCAGTCGCCGGTGCTATCCTTCACCGCAAACTGATAAACGTCCGGCGCCCCGGTGCCATTGCGCCAGAGGTCCACTTCCATCGAAAGCAGATCAAAGGCCGCAACCGAACTGCCATCGGTATCCACTTTGAATTCCACATACGCCCCCACATCGAGTGCGTTTTGACCAGAGGTGGCGGATCGATTGGCCCGAAGATTGTATTCGGCTCCATCGACATAAAAACCGCCGTCGTTCCAGTTATCATGAAGCGTTACCGGCGAATCGCTGTCCGCAGTTCCCAGAAAGCTGATACTCAGCCCATTGGCATCCGTGATCGTCGTCGTGGGAACAGGATCTTCGGTGACATGGGTGACCACCGCAAAATCACCTTCCGTTTCAAAATCATTCGATCCCTGGATCGCCAAGACGATGGCATCACCCATCGGTTCGGCCAAAGGCGCTTCGGTATCAATCAACGCCGGATCCACCACGTCCACGGCAATTTCCAGCACCTCGCTGTTCACCCCGTTGTCGGCGGTCAGGCGCAGGACATAACTTCCCTGCGCACTGAACCAGGCGGCGGTGTTTTCCGCAGCGGTGTTGTCCCAGGTCACGGTGCCGTCGCCAGAGACGAGTTCCCAGAGCAGGGTCAACTGACCGGACTCGCCCCCGGTTTCGGTGACGTCGGTTTCCAGCACCAGTCCCACGCCCTCGGGGATGCGGACTTCGGGTACCGTCGGTCGCACCAGCGTGATAACCGGGGCCCCGGGTTCAATTGTCAGGGTTCCTGCCACAAAGGACAGATTGTAGTTCGCATCCGCCGCAAGGGTTCCCTGCTCAATTGCATACTCGCCCGGATCCTCGCCAGCTTCACGGCTGAGTACCCCACTCAGCGTATCCCCCACAAAAAGTTCACCTGCGGTCAGTGTCCAGGTTAGGGCGGGATCATCTTGCCCCATCGACTTGAGCTGATCATCGGCGGTCACCGTTATCGCCGCCGGGGTGATCTCCAGCGTTCCGCTGGCACTGCCGCTGGCATTGGGATCATCCACTTCGGCCACCACCGCATAACTGCCGGCATTCACCGGGGCTTCGGGCAAGCCATCATAGGTGATCGTCACCGCCAGTCCGGCAGGCTCCGTCGTCACCGTGGGCACGACCCCGGTGCCGTTGTAGCTCTGCGTCAAATTACTCAGCGTGACCGTGGCCTCTGCCGGGGTCACGGTCACAGCAATTTCGCTGTCCACGGTCGCGTAAGTTCCCGGATCGTCCGGCGTAAAACGCACCGCATGCAGTTCCGTCCCCGTATCCGGCACGGTTTCCGGATTTACAAAAGCAAAGGTCCCGGCAACTGAGGCCTGCCCCCCGCTCAGTGTCGATTCCCCCAGCGTTTGACCAAAGACTAAATCACTCGCCGTCGGCCATTCGCTGACCTCGGGGGCCTCCAACGCGTCCTCAACCGTCACGGCCTTGTCGTGCGCGGTTTTGATTTCGCCGTCAAAGGCGGTCAGGCGTAGCGTGTAGAGCCCGGAGTGCGGGAAACTTACGCCGGTTGCCAAACTCGCCGTATCGGTAAACCCAACCGTCCCCGGGCCTGCGGTCTGCAACCATTCTGTCACAACCGTTCCCGGAACCTCCGGCAGGCCGTCATCCTCCACCGTTCCTGCCAGCACCACGCTTTCGCTCAGGTCCACTGTGCGCGGGGCACCGGCGACGACCAAGGGTCCGATATTTCCCGCCTGGCCTTCATAAATGGTCGTGACCTCTTCGGCACTGATCGCCCGTCCGTGGTAGATCAGCACTTCATCCAAATCCCCCCGGAAACTGCGATTGTCATCAGTGTCCAGCAAACCAAGGATTACCGAATTGGCACGACTGGGCAGCGTGGTGATGCTGGCGGAATAGGTTCCCGAAAGCACCCCGTTGGTATAAACCCGCACCCGCTCTCCGGAAGGTTGCGACCCGTCAAAAACCACCGCCACGTGGGTCCATTCGTTTGCCGGAATCGTCCCCACCTGCAAGCGGTTGCTGCTGCTGGGCATGTCCACATTCAACTGATTACTGTTGTGCAGGAAAAAGCTCCAGGCCTGACCGCTGTTGGCACTGTCCCGCTTGGAGAGAATTCCCCGCACATCGCTGTTTTGCGCACTGGGCCGCATCCACCAGGCCCAAGACATTTGCGCCACATGATCCAGCCCATCGGAATTGGCCAACACCGCAGACTGCGAAGTGCCGGTGAAGCGAAGCGCCCCGCCGAATACACCGTCTTGTGGACGCCATTCGGGCCCGCCGGAAATCGTACCGTCCCGGTTATTGCCGGATGCGTCTCCGGCCACGGTGCCGCTGCTTTCATCCAGGGGCAGATACACAGCCAGGTTTTCGGAGGGGACCGAACCGACGGTTGTGCCCTCCTCTTCCGGGGTGGCTCCGGTCTCCACCGCAAAGTCATACACCGTACTCAAGATGCCGTCACTGACCGAAAAGCGCAGCACATAATCGCCAACGGTGTCGAAAGACACTGCGGTTTCCAGCATATCGGGCTGCTCAAATACCACGGCGGCACCATCCGGTTGCGACACCACCGTCCAGCCTTGCGTCAGGCTGCCGCCCGGCAGGCCATCGTCGGTCACGCCGCCCTCAAACAGAAGCATCACCCCGTCCGGAATGCGGACCGATTGCGTCAGCGGCGCGTCAAATTCGGCGCTCGGCGGACGGTTCACGGCAAAGGTAAACGTTTCCTGCACGGCATTGGCGGTATCGTCGGCCGTAAAGGTGAGACTCACCGGACTGGCCGCTCCCGCCGGCGGGGTGCCGGACAGCGTTCCGGATCCGGTCCCGTTATCCGAAAAACTCAGCCAGGCCGGCAAACCACTCACGGAAAGGGAAAGACTCAACCCGTCCGGACTCATCGCTTCCAGCGTGGCACTGTAGGCCTCTTCCTCGTGCGCCAGAGGCAGACTTTCGGTAAGAATCACTGGCGGATCGAAGGTGCCCAGCTCAAAGGAGGCGGTATAGGATTCGGTGAGCGCATCCCCGGCCGCGCTTTGCACCCCGGTTCCCAGGGTCAGCGCATAACTGCCGTCCACCCCAACC
This sequence comes from PVC group bacterium, assembly GCA_003565035.1. GTDB lineage: Bacteria > Verrucomicrobiota > Kiritimatiellia > SS1-B-03-39 > UBA6053 > PXAS01. Next base: position 4,443 of record PXDP01000424.1, read on the forward strand.
CCGTCGAGATCCAGACGCAGGCGATTGCCCGCCGTCCATGCATAACCTGTTACCGCAAAACCACTATCTGCCCCGCTGATGCCGCTGAGATCGCCCAGCGAAAAGCTGCCGGTGTTCATCGGCTGGTCAAAATCGATCCAGATGGACTCGGGCGCGGAAATCACCGCCCCGGCAGGCATATGCCCCACCACCTTGGGGGCGGGAGGCGGACCGAAAGTTTCCGCAAAATCCGCCGTGAAGCTCAGGGTATCCAGATTCCAGCCGTACGATTGATTGCTTTCGGTCAGCAACCAGAAACGGAAGCGCACATCGGCGGCCCCCTCGGCAGCCGTCGGCAACTGAATCGTTTGCAGCCCGGTCCAACCGCCATCATCAAAAGGGTTATTATTGTGGTTCCAAATCCCAATCCAATTCCCCCCGTTCACCGAATACTGGACGGCAGCGCGGTCCTGATCACGATCTTGAGGTCTTCCGCCTGTATCGGCGTGCAACCCCAACCACCGCCGGAACGACAGGGTAATATTCGTGGCCCCGGTCATATTGTAGGATGGCGAAGTGGCATAAATGCTTACATCCGCCTGATAATTTCCATTCAGGTAGGTTCCCAGCACATTGCTGCCGCTGAAGGCGGCCCCGGGACCGCCGACCCCCGCCTGACTGGGCGGGCCAACCGCCCATCCCCCGTCCAGCGTGAACCCGGGGTTGCTGTCGAATTGGCTGTCCATCAGTGCCACCGTTCCGCCCTCGGCCAATTCATCCACCCGGAAGGTGAAACCGAAGCCGTCGTCCGCCTCACCCGGAAGGTCATTTCCGTTCTGGTCCATGGGGAACCCGCGCAGGTCATACACCTCAGGTCCAAAATCAATCCGGTAGAACCCGGTATCCATCAGGGGATCAAAAACGAAGGTCAAAACGGTATCGTCTTCCGACCAGATGAAATCCGTAAAGGTATTCCGCAAATCCTCTCCGGCGGGTCCAACAAAGCGGGTCACATCGGTTCCCGCCGAGAAGGTGGCGGGATCCATACTGCGGTTAAAGGTCACGGAGACTTCGGTCAACCCCGGTTCAGCGGGCCCCAGTTGAGAGACGTAGGTGCTGACCACCTTGGGATAATCCGGTTCAATGCTGAAGGCCGCCGAAAGGGCTTCTTCCTCCCCGGCGTTCAGCACCAGGCGAATTTGGTAGTCATCTCCGGTTGACACTCCCACCGGAGTCCAGACCAGCGTGCGGGGATGATTGTCCATTTCCTCTTCCAGCACCGTGTGCAAAACGCCGCCCTTTAAAAGCTCCAGCCGCACATGATCGTCATAGACACCCCCGACCCATTCCACAAAATAGGATTCGCCGACCGCAACAATCTCGCCGAAAGTGGGTCGGGTGAGGGACAGCCCAGTGCGCACGCTGCGATTGGCACTCTGATGGGCCTCGGCCACCAGATAATGGGCCGCCCGGGCTCCCAGAGAAGGATTGGACCCATCAAAGCCCGCACCCTGCCCACCCATGTAGCCACCGTCCACATAGCGGGAATCAGTGGTGTCATCTCCACTGGCGTTGTAGCCGTTCACCGCACCGGTACGAACACCCAAACTGGGATTCAGCACTTCCGGGTTGGCAAAGTACATCACACGGTTCCACCCCCAATCGTAGGCCATCACCGTTCGCCGCCGGGTGCTGCCGCTGCGGTGACGCCAGCCATAATGATGAATCGTCTTCACGCTGTCAGTTGAGGAATCTCCCCAGGAATGCCGCAGGCCGTAATTGTGACCGACTTCGTGAGTAAACGTAAGCGCATTATTCGTCATGTAGGTCCGCGCGGTGACCGAGTTCCGCCCCAAAATGTTGGCAAATCCCGCATGGCCCGATTTTACATCGCGAACGATAAAGGCGGCTAAATCCGAGCCCAGATCAATGCGAAACTGGGCGATAGCATTCAAATTTCCGCTGGACCCCACGAATGCCATGGCACTGAGTTCTCCGCTCATATCGTCGGTCCAGCCGGGAAATTCATAATCGGGATCCTCGATCATGCCCAAAAGTACCAGTTGGGTATTATTCACTTCGCTATTTCCAAAACTGATGTTCATCCGCTCAATACTCGAAATTATCCGTCCCTCAATCGCGGCAACACCCCCGTCGGCGACCCGGGCCTGCCGCCCGTAGCCCACAATGATGTCCACCACATGATCGACGTCTCCCGCCGGGGCCACGGTTTCACCACCGGTCTCTTCTTCAAAAAGCACATCCTCCTCTGCGTGGATAATTTCCGCCCCGTGTACCACATTACAGGTGCCACATTCCTGCTCCAGATAGGCCAACGGATCGAGATCCCGAACCGCCACCAGACCCTCTTCCATGGCCATAAATTCATAATGACGACTGTCCCAGGTATCCATCCCATACAGCGAAATCCCGCCACTCACCGTGCCTTCGTTATACACCAGAATCGCCACCGAGTCCTCGTGTTCCTCCACCTTCCCAATGAACGAGAAGGTATGCGGTCCGCGGGTGACAATTTTTTCGAGATCAACGGTCACCTCAGCCTCTTCCGTCAGCGGTACTACCATCCGGTGCCGCTCACCATTTGCCGCTTCATGAAAAATCCGGTTGGAAAGCCCGACCTCCACCGCCGCACGGGCATAGTGGTCATGGGCAAAGGGTGAAACCTCCCGGGCGGCACGGGCCGGGCCAAAGGGCCGGATGGGCTCCGGGTTGTCCCGCCGCACCTCCCTGGTCACCGGATCATCCAGAATCCGGCGGTTGTGCTGTCCCCGCGGAATCTGCGGAGCCGGCTGACCCTCCATGTCCACGCGGTCCGCCCAGGTCAGGATCGGATACTCCTCAATCGGCCGTAATTCCAAGGGGCGGGCCTCCCGGTCATCCCGCTCGGCAAAAAAGTCCTCCCAGCTCTGACCCGGCCCCGGGGCGGTTGGAAAGCCTTCCGCATCCCCTGCTGCCCCTGCTGCCCCTGCTGACAGGATCTCCAGCAGAGCCGAAGGCGTATACAAGCCGTCGTTCGCAATCCCAGCATGTCCCTCCTCCGTAATCGGCCCCTCCCCGCGTTCCCCGGACAGCCCCCAAAACACCAGCAGCAACACAGCCAGCAACGAAAGACCGACCCAACGAAAACGATTTTTGCGTAAACATAACATCTTGAGACTTCTCCCGATCCCGCGCAAACGGAATCCTGTGTAAATTAACGGATAGTATTTACATCATACCCGAATTTTTCTTGATGTTTACGCAAAGAATACATCGATTTGCGAATTATTTTCGCCGATTTGCGACAGATCTCAGGCAACCATTCCAAACCCAGGCGCATCCCGACATGTGCGGACGTAGTCCGAAGGATGAAGGCCCAAGCGGGTGCAAATGCGCCTGCGCGATGGATCCTTCCATGGGTGGGCGCATTCGCGCCAACCCATGGCTACGGTGAGGGCACCCGCTTCGGGGTGCCTCCCAAAACAGACTCAGTCCAGAATCTCAACCCGGATGCGGAAGAATTGCGGGCCGGATTCAGGGAGATCAAAGGTGAAGGTCTGCTGACCCTGCGCCTGCGTTTCGATCACCGCATTTTCTACATCCTGCCAGCTTGCGGGCGACAGGGCCGGCGTGAATTGCAACGTATACCGTCGGCCGGGCTGTGCGGTGAAGCTCAGTTCCATGCCGCCGGCCTCTTCCGTCACAACCTCTTCCGCCCGCAGAATTCCCTGCCAGCCGTCGTTTTCGACATACGTGGCGCCCATGACAAAGAGGCTGTTGTACGTCAAACCCGTGTCTTCTTCCACGTCCTCCG
>PXDP01000373.1 GCA_003565035.1 PVC group bacterium
CCGTGGGTTCCGGGGATGACCACCGCTTCACGGGGGCGGGCCTGGTGGGCTCGGCGCTGGTTTACCGCAAGAGCGTGATCCACGCGGCGTTTTTCTCCGTGGGCGGGCCGCAGGATACGGGGCTGATGGTCACTTCCTCGCGCAGGATGAGATACAGAAAATAGGGACAGTGTAAATTCAAATAGCTAGTGCAACACCTTGCTCCTGTATAATAGCAGGAAAAAGGAGTTGCCGATGTCCCGATATCACCGATTAACCAGCGCTGAACGCGAGGAGATCAGCCTTGGCCTGGCCGCGGGGTTCAGTCAGCGCAACATTGCTCTTTCTCTGGGTCGCAACCCCGGCACCATCTCCCGCGAGATAAAGCGCAACAGCGGTAAAGAATCCGTTTACAGGGCCGTACAGGCTCAAGCAGGCTCTGAGCGCAGACAGCACGGTAAAGCAATCCGCAAGCTTGAAGCCTGTACACCGCTAAGAGAGGCCGTTATTCGGCATCTCAGACAAAGGTGGTCACCGGAACAGATTGCCAAAAGACTGCCAATCCTGTATCCTGATGACATGAACATGCGAGTCTCGCACGAGACAATTTACCAGTACGTGTATGTGCTGCCGCGCGGCCAGTTGCGCCGCGAGCTGACCAGGTGTTTAAGGCATCATCACACGCATCGCCGCGCAAAAAACAAAGTCCGGCAGAAATCACGCCCGATACAGGACTTTATCAGCATCGAGGAGCGTCCCGCCGAGGTGGCCGAGCGTACAGTCCCCGGCCACTGGGAAGGCGACCTGCTGGCAGGGCGCAGTAACCGCTCGGCCCTGGGAATACTGGTGGAGCGGACGGCGCGCATGACGCTGCTGGTGCCGCTTAAAAACAAGGACGCCATGTCGGTCCGCAACGCATTCGCGAGAGAGTTTAAAACAATCCCGGAGGGCCTCAAGCACACCTTGACGTACGACAATGGCCAGGAGATGGCCCAGCATAAACTCTTTACAAAGAGCACCAGGATACAGGTGTATTTTGCCCATCCGCACTCGCCCTGGGAGCGCGGAACCAATGAAAACACGAATTCACTGGTTCGCCAGTTCTTCCCGAAAGGTACGGATTTCTCAAAAGTATCCAGGAGAACTATCAAAAAAGTCCAAAATATGTTGAACGACCGGCCCAGAAAATCACTGGGCTTTTATACACCACACGAGGTCTTCAGTAAACTGGTTCGTGTTGCACTGGAGAATTGAATCTACACAGTCACCTATTTTTCGCCGAAAGTCTCTCGCCCCCTCACCCTAACCCCCGCCTGCGGCGGACAAGCTCCGTGCTCTCCGTGGTTATCCTCTTCATAAACCGTTTTCTTTCATATCTTTCAAAACCATACACGATTTTTTATATCATCTTCCCCTCCCCCAATCCGCACTCCCTTCGTAACATCCGTTGTCCGGCGAAGCTATCCGTTGGATTTACTTTTTCAAACCATCCGCGTACTTGCGGTGCCCTTTTTATATCATCTTCCTCTGGAAGATTCTAATGTACGAGTATTGCCCAGTAGGATTTATGTGTAAAGGGTAGGGCAAGCGGGGCGGTGACGTGGATATGAACGTGCATTCCTCTAAACGACAGACTGGTTGGCTCTACCTCACAATACGCATTTGAATCTGCGATCTGTTTCGAGACACTAAACCTTCAAACTGAGGTCTGGAGGTCAGAAAACCGGCCCTGCATTCGAAAAAAAACTTGCACTCTCATACCCGACTTGTAAAAAAGCAAATAACGTCAAAATGTTTAGAACCTGTTAAAGGTTGACGCATTTCTTTGCTACATTTTTGTAAACGACTAAAAATAACCTGTATATTCTCTTGTACCCTACCGAAGAACCCTCTAAACTTTAAGCATCCTCTGTAAATATTGCGCTAAAAAGTCATCCCTTGAAACAGGAAACCCGTTCATGAAACCCTCCATTTTTATTCCAGTCTTGATCCTGAGCACATGGGCAGGCTCACAGATTCAGGCCCAGCCCGGCTCCGGGATCCGCGTTGGTGAGCAGACCGTATTTTCTCCGGCCGTGAATGCCAGCATGAACTGGAACAACAATGTCAATCTGAGGCGCCGCGCGGTTTCGGACGGTGGCGAGGTTTTGGACGAACGGGATTCTGATGTGTTTGTTTCGGCGCAATATTCTCTATCATTCCGGCGCTGGAGTGATCAACTTCAATCCAATGGACGAATTTGGTACAGCGACCGCTGGTATGATCAAAACACAAATCTGGACCGCGACACCTATGGTGCATCCGGTGGCTTGTTCTGGGCCAATCCCGGTGCCTCTTCGGATATCAGTTGGAATATTTCGTTTCAGCGGGCGGTAGACCGAACGGAGTTGAACGAGGGGTTTATCGGGGACACGGAAGAAACCGAGGAACTCGAAAACGTGGCCGAGCGGGTGGAACGCGACGAAATCCGCAGTAACATCCGGCTCGGGCAAAAACTCAGTGACACGATCCGGGGTTCGCTTAGTTATCATTTTACGGACATCCGCTACAATGAGGAACGTTTCAATGACCGAATCAGTCATTTGATCAGCGGCCAGCTCAGCTATCAGTGGACCGACAAAACCAGACCTTATCTGCGGGCGGGTATCGGGCTGGATGATGACGAGGGCTTGGATGGGTATGCGGAAAAACCGTTTTATATGGTGGGTGTCAGTCACCGGGCCACGGACAAGCTGAATTTCGATATTTCCGTGGGCTATGAGGAATTTACCCGCAAGCCTTTGGAGTTTCGCCCGACCTTCAACGAAGAGAATGACGTTGAGGTGCTTCCCGGGGAAAGACTCCGAAACAGCAATATTAAGTTCATTGCCAATGTGAATTATGCGGCCACACCAAAATCCAGGCTGAATTTCAGTGCCCGGAACGGCTATGGTTCGGTAGCCTCCCCGGGCAGCAGCTCCCGCGAAGAGCTGTCCTTCTCGGCGGCCCTGAACCACCAAACCACCCGCCAGCTCAGTCAACGCTTCTCGGTCGCCTGGCGCGAAGATAATTATCTGACCCCTCTCCCGGCCCGCGGAGAAGAATTTGATGAATTGAAAGAAACGATTTGGTATCAGTACAACCTGAGCTATCAGACCGTTCGTCCCTGGCTCAGCCTCTTCGGCAACATCAGTTATGAAGACGGAAGCAGCCGTATCCCCGGGGACAGCTATACTGAAACGCAAATCACCGTCGGCTTAACCGCCCGGTACTAAATTTTTCCTGTTCGATTCCCCGGAGATTCCCAATGAAACATACCCGTAAAACTGCCTTGCTCCTCTGCTTTTTCAGTTGCCTTTCGGCACTGACGCTCCGTGCGCACACGCCGCCGTCGGACCGCCAAATCACCCAGGCACTGGCCAATCCGGCCATGGTGCGTTCCCTCATTGTGAGAGCAAGCCCTGTGGAGGCTGGTGAGGTGCTGCTTCGGTTGCTTCGGCGTATTGCCGTCAGTGACGTGGCACAAAGCCAAAAAAATTTCCTGGCCTCTTATTACAGTGCGCGCATCGCCTTCCTCCTGGGACATGAGGCCGGAGAAATGGCCCGATGGCTGATTCCGCAAGTCCCCGAAGAATTGCTGCCCGCCGTTTGGGCCGGTCTATCCGTCGGCGGGCAGGGTTCCGCCACCACCATGGATACGCTTCGGGAATTGGCCGGGGACGATGCGCTCCTGCTGCAGGCGGTCAATGCGCCGAATATTCCCCTGTCCGACCCAGTCTACAATCAGCTCCTGATTTCTCTGGGCGCCTCCCAAAGCCTGCCGCCGGTGGTGACGGATTCTCTGCCCCCGCCTATCCCCGTCGGGGATGCGCCCCCGCCTCCCCCGCCGCCGCCTCCGCCGCCGATTCCTGAACCTTACGACGGTCAAAGCTAAATCCCCGTGAACGGTTCTTTGGCTGCAAGCCCGTCCTCTGTGAAAACACGTCGGGCTTTTTCGTTCCCTTCCCGTCTGACAAGCCGGCTTTTGCTGTCGGGCTTTCTTCCACTTCTCTTTGTGCCGGTCTGGATGAACGCGGGGACCTTTCCCGCTTGGCAGGGCACGTTTATTCCCCTCAGTCTCTGGGCCTGGCTCTGCTTCTGGATCGCTCCGGCAACCGAACGTTTCCCCTCCAGAAGGGAACGACTGCGGGCTTTGCTGCGCTCCCCCGCGTTTTGGGGCGCGGCCGGATTTATGATTCTGCTGGGCATTCAGGCCTGGAACAGCGGGCGTATGCGGATCTTTGATTTTGATACCGGTCGCTGGGGATACAGCGCCCCGCCCCATCCCCGGCTTCCCTGGGCCTTTACACAGGGGGATGCGCTGGAAATGATCCGCTGGTTTATACCGGTTTTCAGCGTGTTTCTGATCTTTCGTCATGCAAAACCACTTTCGGACAGTCCCGTATTCACCCGGTTTCTCCTAATCAATTGTACGCTGAACGCCATTCTGGCCCTGGTTCATCAATTCGCCGGATGGGAAAAGATGTATGACTTCTGGGGCATGGGAGAGTTCTGGGGCATTTCCCGGAATTCCGGACGGGACACCTTCGGCAGTTTTGGCTATCCGAATCATGGTGCCACGTTTTTTATTCTGGTCTTTTCATTCGCCCTGGGTCTCTTCCTGCGTGAATTGCTCCGCGACCGCAGTGAACGGCGTCTTCCGGCCCTTTTGACATTTGCGGTCCTCGCGCTGCTCTTTTTTTTCACCGCGCAGTTCAGTGCCAGCCGTGCCGGGATCCTCGGCGTCTGGCTTGTGCTGATCCTGAACCTGGGCATCCTGGCGGCCATCGGTTGGCCCCGGGCTCACCCGGTTCAACGCTTCTACGCGCTGTTTGGCATCCTTCTCACCCTGGGGGTGCTGATCGCGGGGTTCCGGATGTTCGCGCAGCCGGTCCATTTGCGGGAATTCGCCTCCGCCACGTCGAATCTGGACGCGGGACGGGAAATTTCCGCCCGTCTTTTTCAAGTGGAGTCCGCCTGGGCGATTTGGAAAGACCATCCCTGGTTCGGCACTGGAGGCTGGGGGTACAAATATCTTGTAGGCAATTATCTCGCTCCGGAACATTGGGGCCTTCTCAGAAGAGGCACCGCAAATGTGCACAATGATTTTTTTCAGTTTCTCTGCGAATTCGGACTGGTGGGGATGAGCTTTTTGGGGCTTGTCTTTCTTCCTGCCGCCCGGAATCTCCTTCGCGATTTCCGTTTTCCTCCGCATGATGACCGGAGTTTTTGGGGGGATCCGGTTCGCTTTAGTCTCGGATGCGGGCTGCTTCTGATGATAGCCCACAGCATGATCGACCTGCCCTTTCGAAGTCCGGCAGTTTTCGCCCATGGTGCGCTGTTTCTTCTGCTGGCCGGCCGCACCGCCGGACACCGTGCGGTTTGGACCGAAAAAATTAACTGGGAAAAGCTCACTCCGCCGCTGATTCGACACGAGAAATCTCCTGCCAAAGGAAACCGGAAATCCTGATCTTTCTTGTTTACTTTCCCCCCTTCACGTTGCATATACTTTGACAAAACAACACGTCTGGAACTCTTATGGCCAACAACCAAAACCCGTATGCCGATTACAACCTGAATCAGGGCGAATACCCCGCCGCCCGGCTCGTGCAGCCCGCCTATATTCCACCGGTATCTTCCGGGTATATTCCCCAGGGGCAGGCCCCCTACCCCGGGTCTTCCTCCTACGGCTATCTCCCCGGGCCGAATCAATACGGCTACGGATATACCTCCGGTGCCTATGGGTACGGATACGGGGATCAAGCCGCAGAATTCCTCTCTCCACGGCGCCTCCTGAAGGTCGTCAAACGCCGCTGGTTCATGATTTTGCTTTTAACTATTTTCGGTGCGGCCGGGGCATTTCTGTACTACTGGAGAACCGATCGTGTTTTTCAGGCTACGGCCCTGATTGAAATGAGCGTACGGGGTCCCCGTATTCTGACCGATGTGGTCCGTCAGGATCTCGGGCGCAGTGAGGAGGTCTTTAATACACGTCTGGGCAGGCTGAGGGGAAATCGATTCGGTGTTTTAGCTGAAGAACGCTTTGGATTGCTCTGGGATGCGCATGGTCGTCCTGTCGCCGGGGAGGACCGTCCCAATTTCGCCAGGATTTCCTATAATATGATGAGATCGTCGCGTTTGGTCCAAATTCAGGCCCGGTCAAACGATCCGCTCGTTGCCGCCATTTCCGCCAATGCCGCCGCTGAAGCCGCAGAGACCTTCTTCCAGCAGGAAAACCGTGAGCTGTCCGACGCCGCCGTCGAATGGCTGAACCGTCAGGCCGAAGTGCAAAAAGCACAGGTTAACCGCACGGACGACGCACTGCTGGCCTTCCGGACAGAGAACCGCCTGGACACATTAAGAGCTCAGCAGGAGGCCGACCGAATGGCCCTCCTCTCCCTGAACCAATCCCTGGTGCAAACGAATGGAGAATTGCTGCGGACCCGGGAACTTTTGGACACGGTCAACAATATCAACATCAATGAAATTGATGATTTGGAAATCCCCATCCCTCTTCCCAACCGGGATCGGATTATCTCCAGCATTCAGGCGCACCGCGCCGCCCGGGCAAACCGTGAACTGCTTCTGGAACGCTTCACCGAGCGCCATCCCACGGTGCAGGAGGTTGACTTCCGCATTCAGGAACTGACCGAAGACATTCACCGGGAAATCGCCTCCGCGCAGGGAACCTTCCAGCAGCAGATCCGAATTATTGAAGGTCAGCGAAACGCGGTGATTGCTGAAATCGAAAATTCCCGCGAGGTGGTATCCCGTCAGGAACTCAGAATCGTGGAACGGATGTCCCGGCTGGGGACACTGGAACGGGAGCGTGAAGCCGCCGAAATGGCCTATAAAAGTGTTTTGAGCCGCATTGAGGAGGCCCGTCTTGCCGCCGATGAAGACACCGCCACCCTGAAAGTTGTCGAACGGGCAATCCGTCCCAACACACCTGTACACCCCAGACTCCTCGCCATTCTCCCTGTGGGCATTGCCGGAGGACTGGCCCTTGGGTTTCTGCTCGCCCTCGGCGCTGAAGCCATGGAGGACCGTATCTTCTCGATTGCCGAACTGGAGGCAAATATTTCCAGTCGCATTATCGGCATTGTTCCGCATATCAGTGGCGGTAAACGTGCCGATTTGGCGATGATCTCGATGAATCAGAAGTTTGGTCAGGTCGCGGAGGCCTTCAATGCCATCCGGGTAATTCTGGATCATATTAACCTCACCCGGCAACGGCGTCTGAAAAAAGAAGGTGTTGTATCTCCGGGCGCACAGGTCGTTATGTTCTGCTCCGCCTCCCCCAGTGAAGGGAAAACCGTCAGTGCAACCAACGTGGCGATTACCTCCGCCCGCGCCGGACAGAAAACACTCCTCATCGACTGCGATATGCGCCGCCCCCGTTTGGCCAAGGTTTTTGAAGAGGCGATTAAAAGTACCGAAGAAAATCCCGAAAAATACTCACTTCTTCACCATCTCTCCACTGTGGGCGGCAGTAATTTTGAAGAGATTCTTCTTCCCGGTCCGGTGGAGCATCTGGACTTGATGGCCTCCCTGTCCTCGACAGAAATCAATCCCGCTGACCTGCTCAGCGGTGCCAAGATTCAAAATCTGATTTCCTGGGCCCGCCAGCACTACGACCGGGTAATTATCGATACGCCACCGATCGGCATCATTTCCGACGGTCTGGTGATCGCGGGTCTGTCCGACGGGGTCGTTGTCGTATGCCGCAGTGCGCAAACCCGTCACCGCGCTCTGCGACACGTGCTGATGCAGTTCAAAGGGGTTGGCTGCTCGGTTCTGGGAATCATCGTCAACGACTTCAACATGCGCAAGGTGCACGAGCCGCTGGATGTCCATTACCGTGATTTTTCAGAGACATACTCCAAGGCGGGTTATGAGACCAAAGGAAGTGCTCCGGCAAAAGAGGCGGAGTCTCTGAAAGCCACCGCGTCTCTGAAGGACGAATAACCACCCTGCGGGAACGAGGCTCAGCCGCCGGACAACTCCACGGACCGGGCGGCGGCGGAGAGTACCCCTTGTTTCAGTCCCTCTCCGACCCCGGCCTCATCAAACGCGGCAATCGCGGCGGCGGTGGTTCCCCCTTTTGAAGTGACCCTCAGCCGGAGTTCCTCCGGAGAAATTTCTGGCTGGGCCAGCATCAGTTCCGCCGCGCCTTTGAGGGTCTGCACCACCAGCGCGCGGGCCGCCGCAGCATCCAGCCCAAGAGTTTCTCCGGCCCTCAGCATGGACTCCACCAAATAAAAGGCATAAGCAGGCCCACTGCCGCTCAGCGCGGTAACGGCATGCATATCCTTCTCCGTTACCTCCAACGCCAGTCCGACACTTTCCAGGCATTGCCGGACGAGTGCCAAATCCTCTGCCGTGGCGCTTTGACCGGGACAATATCCCGCCGCTCCGCACTGCACCAGCGCCGGGGTATTGGGCATCACCCGTACAACCCGGGCACCGACGCCCCTGGCCGCCTCCAGCGTTCGCGTTGTGACCCCGGCCGCAATACTCACCCACAGGGCCTCTTCCCCGATTCCCTTCAGCGGTTCGAGCACCTCCGGAATCTGCTGGGGTTTCACACAAAGAAACACCACCGAAGCCCCACGAATTGCCTCCGCGTTGTCCATCTTTGTCCTGACCCCATAGCGGACCTCCAACTCCGCAAGCCTTTCGGACCGCACATCCGTCAGGCAAACAGATGCCGGCTCCCGGAGGTTTGACGCCAAAATTCCATGAAGCAGGGCCTCCGCCATGTTGCCCGCGCCAATAAATACGATTTGATCCTGCATACTGTCTCCTTAACTGCGTTGGTGAGAAAAAACCGAGGGGGCATCCAGCACCTGAATCCGGGTGGCATATTCGGCATCGCGGTCCGCTTCCCGCAGAAGAGCTTCGATAACGCCTTCTTCACGTGATGAGGGGATACACAAGACACCCCGTTCCCGGGCGGCAATGCCTCCTTCGACATCGCTGAAACTCAGACAGCGTACTTTTGTCACCGTGGCCCCCGCCGCTCCGGTATTCATGGCCGCCTGAACAAAAGCATCGGACCGGCCTTCGGGACAAATAAAGACCACTTCCCGGTGATTGCGACGGGTTTTGCTCCCGCCCTCCTGAACGGAGTCCATGCCCGCGAACCGCCGGCGCCACCCGGTTCCTCGTTTTAAATCATCAACCGCGGCAATAATCTGCTCCATGCTTGCGGCGTGTTCCTGGTGGCCGATGCGCACCAGAGAGTCCACCACCGCGGCCCGAAGCCGGGTCTGATAGAGAAATCCTCCGCCGGGACGGTCCAGCCGCCCCTCGTCAATCATCAGACGCATCAGCCCCGGCGCATCCTGGGATGGAACAATCAGGTGAATCAGTTCTTTTTCCGGCGGGATGGCAATGCGCAAAAGTCCCAGCCGGTCCCGGATTCCGGTGCCCTCCCCCAGGGTGAGCACCGGGACACCGGCCCCGAGCCGCAGGGCGATTCGGGCCAGGGCCTCGGCACCACCGGCCTGCGAAACAATTCCGGTGATCAACGTCAGGTCGTTGAGCAGGATTCCTTCTTCAGGCGAATGGTCTCGTTCACGCCCCTCCGGCGGCGCCAGCAGGCTGTATTCCTGAATATCCTGGACAAAAACGCTTCCGCGTCCAGGTTTATCCAGCTCCAGGGTATCGCGCAAACGCTGGACCGCCTCTGTAGCGTCCGCGGGCTCGACCGTGGTCCGAAAAATATCCATAGGGGCATCCTGCTGCCTCATCCGGTTGCCCAGTATCCGGAAAACGGGCGGTAAACTTTCCTGGCGGACACAGCGGGCACTCTCGGTCAGGACCGTATGCGCTCCGAACCGCCGCAAGGTCTCCACCGTGACAGGATTCAGGCGTTGATGTACCATACAGGTGATGCGCACAACCTCCCGGGGGGCGGCAAAGGAATCACTCATGTTCCGATTCTCCTTCCGCGGGCTGCAGACTGCGGGCCTGACGTTTTTGCTTCACAAACCCATAGAGGAGCACAGAGATAATCGGATACGCCGAGGCCATGGCCAGAATCCCGAACCCGTCCACAACCTCCAGCTCGCCGCCTATCCCCAGGCCCATGGCCAGAACCAGGGGTACCGTGATACTGCCGGTGGTCACCCCGCCGCAGTCCCAGGCAATGGCGGCAAAATCCTCATCGCTCCAAAACGTCAACAGAATCAGAAACGCATAAGGCGGAATCAACAGCCAGATCATGGGGATATCGTACAAAATGCGGCTGACCCCGATGACCAGTCCGATCCCGACGCCCAGGGATACCGCCCGAACGACACCCACGCGCCGGATGGTGCCCACCGTCAGTTCCTCCACCGTGCGTCCCAGAGCCCGCAGAGCCGGCTCGGCCAGCGTGGACCCGTATCCCAGGCCAAAGGCAAACAACAGAACCAGTCCAATGCCGGCGAGGGTTAATTCCGGCCCAAAAAGTGGCGGCCGTTTGAGTATGTGTTCATAGCGAAGCGCGACGGGATCAAACCGCTCCGCATCAAAGCGTGCCGGACGGGGCTGGCCGTCCGAATCCTGCAGATAAAAGAATTGCGCCACATCTCCGTCCACGCCAAGCGAGGAAAAGACAAGCGAGGGATCAAAGGGTTGAAAGGTCAGTCGTCCTTCTTCACGGGCCACACTGCGGAATACGCGGGGCAGCGGACGGCCCACCTCATCGCCCAGGGGTGCCAGACCCAGGCGGATACCGCTGGTGAGCAGCCCCATGCCCAGCCAGGCAAAGAAAATGCCCAGCGCGAATTCATCTCCGTGCCGCGGGTGGTCCCGCAGCCACAACATCAGGACCAAAAGAAGCAGAAACGTCAACGGCACGACCGAACGAACTGCATGCCCGGATTCGGCACGGACAACACTCATCAGGGAAAGTCTGCCGACCGATGAACTCCCGGGATGTTGTGCGATGTCCTCCCCGGGGCGGTCCGCAAAAAGTACGGAACGTCCCGCCTCCGAGCCCCGCTGGACGGCAAGATCACGCAACTGCGTTTCCGAACCCACCCAGCGTAACGCGGTCTCCCGGTATGCCGGAGAGAAAAAAACGGTTTCATCCACCGGACGGGGGGCCTGATGGTTCAGGAGAATCCCCAGCCCCATAACACTCAGGACCGGAAACGACGAAGCCAGCATCACCACCCCGAATCCGGCGGTGGCCCGGTCCTGCTTCCCGGTGGCCCGCGAAATACCAATGCCCAGTGCCAGGACCAGGGGCACGGTGACCGCGCCCGTGGTGACCGCGCCCGCGTCCCACGCCAATCCAAGAATCGAAACCAGATTCTCATCCAGCGCACAAAAAACCGACACCGCGAGCATCAGAGGAATCAGGACATAGACAAAAGGCTTGATCGGAAGTCCCAAATAAAAACGGAGCATACCGAAGGCCACCGCCACGCCGACTCCGCCGCCAATCGCCATCACCAACTGATCCGGAGCCCGCTCCAGCATCCAGTATAGCAGCGGGGCCTCCCAGGGCGTGACCGAAAGGCCGGCGGCGCGCAAAGACGCGATGGCCGGCTCGGCAAACGTCGCCCCCACCCCGAGGAGCAATCCGAACAGGGCGATCGCCATCACCCCGGCTTTTTGCGGCAGTTGCACGCCCACCTGCTCGCCAAGCGGCATCAAGCCGAGAATCAATCCCTCCAAAAAAAACATCAAACCCATCACCACCATGCCGATCCCGACCGTCAACTGCAGCGCATTTGCCGGCGTGCTGCCCAGCACCAGCATTTGAAAGCCAAGCAGATACAGCAGGATGAAGGAAATCGACCGGACCTGCTCCAAAAAACGGACACGAAAATATCCTCCGAGCATACGCAAAGCGCTGCGCAGGGGAATATGAATTTTGGCGGGACGGGATGGCATAACGATACACAGCGTTTACCCGCTTCACCGGAACTTGTAAAGCCCTGCTCTTTTTCCTTTATAGTCCAACCTGAAAACCATATGTGTCCAGCATGAAACTTTCGATTGTTATTCCCGTTTACAACGAGGTGAATACCCTGGCGGATCTTTTGGATGCCGTGCGGGATGTCGACACGGGTCTTGACCGGGAAATCATTCTGATTGATGACGGCTCTACGGACGGAACCCGGGACCTCCTCCCGGAATTGGCCAAGCGCTATCCCGATGTGGTGGTTGAACTGCATGAGATCAATCAGGGAAAAGGCGCAGCTCTGCACAGCGGCTTTGCCAAAGCCTCCGGTGATATCGTGCTGATTCAGGACGCGGATCTGGAGTACGACCCACAGGATTACCCCCGACTGCTCGCACCCATTCTTCAAGGCCGCGCAGATGTGGTCTACGGGTCGCGCTTTCTCGGTGGCGGTGCCCATCGCGTGGTTTATTTTTGGCATTATGTCGGCAATAAATTCCTGACCATGCTGTCGAACATGATGACCAATATCAATCTCACGGATATGGAGGTCTGCTACAAGGTTTTTAAACGGGAACTCCTGCAGTCCCTGGCGTTGAAAGAAAAACGCTTCGGCTTTGAAGTGGAAATCACCGCAAAACTGGCCAGAAGTAAAGCGGTGATTTACGAGGTACCCATCAATTATTACGGACGCAGCTACGAAGAAGGCAAAAAGATCACCTGGAAAGACGGCTTCCGTGCAATTTGGTGTATTTTCAAATACCGGATCACGGATTAATTCATGCACATAACCGGAGGACAGGCACGGGGGCTGCGGATCGAAACGCCGCCCGGGACCAAAACCCGTCCGACGACAGACCGTGTCCGGGAGAGTCTTTTTGCCATACTGCGGGATATCCTTCCGGGAGCAGAGGTTCTGGACCTGTATGCGGGATCGGGGGCACTGGGTCTTGAAGCGGCAAGCCGGGGGGCGGCAAAAGTGCGCTGGGTAGAAAAACATGCGCCGACTGCGGGGATGATTTCGCGGAATTTCAACCGGCTGGCACCGGCCGGCGTGCATACCGAAGGCGAAGTGCACATCCGGGAGGTTTCAACATGGCTTCGGGGGTACTCCGGTCCGCCCGCGGATCTCATTTTCGCGGATCCCCCTTATGATCTGTTCGAAGATCCACAGGCACTGGTTTGCTTTTTCCAAAGCATTCAGCAATATGAAATACTGGCAAAAGAAGGACTGTTGCTGCTGGAAATGCGTGCCAGAATGCGTCCCGAGCTTCCTAAAGCCTGGAACCTTCTCCGCAAAGAGGTTTACGGAGGAACGGCCGTCCTGTTTTTGGACTATTCCGAATAAGGGCTTTTCCAATCCGGAGGACATACCAGGTCGCCCTCAACGAATTGGACCTGCTCACGGAGGACATAGCGGATCCATTCCGGCCTCACTTGCCGGATCTCTCCACCCGTGTATTTGGCCGCGAGTGCCGCCGCTGTCCCGGCGGCCTGTCCGATGGCGCTGACACCGGAGATGACTCTGTAAGAGGAATGCGCCTCGTGGGTGCCGCTGATGCAACGCGAGCCCATCAGGAGATTTTCCGTGTCCGCCGCAACGAGACTCCGGTATGGAATATGATAATATCCGGATCCGGGGATGTTCACCATTCGGGTCGGGCCGCCCTCGGGATCGTGAATATCAATCTCATACGCGCAGGCGGCAATCATATCCTCGAACCGGGCCTCTCCCAGACAGTCCGCCTCATTCAAAACATAGTCCCCAACAATCCGGCGCCCCTCGCGTATCCCCATTTTATGCGCAACAAATTCAATCGAGGCCTCTTTAAACGCGGGATGCTCCCGAAGGATGTCGATCAGCTCATTGACCAGCACCTGTCCTTTTTGCTTGGCCTCTTCCTCCGCACCCGGCATCGTGGGATCCACGCCGGTGATTTCATTGGAATTAAACAGCAGACGGTTACCATCCGGGTAGGGAAATGCGACCACCGATGATTTTGGATTCACGGTGCGGCCCTCTTCTTTCGCTTTCCGGTAAAGTGCCGTCAGCTCTCTCCACAAACTCGAAAGCCCTCCCCGGGTTTTAAACTCGGGGACGATTAACTTTTTCTTGTCGATATTTCCCATACCGAATACCAGCGTCGCGCTTTGCAGGGCTCCGTCGCCTTCGCGGCCTTTCATGGCCCGGCAGCCGGCCATTGCCGACAAATTACCATTTGCGGTCGCATCAATGTATACGGCGGCGCTTACCTTTCGCCCCAGATCCGTGCAAATCTCTGCGATTCTTCTTCCGGACATCTGAACCGATTGAACACCCTCCCCTGTCGCGACCGTCAGCATAGGTTCCGCAGCTAATAAGGCCAAATACTTCTGGTAAAGATCCTGTTCATCATAAGTTAAACGGGGTGCCCGGGGACGAAAATCCTGCGTACTGTGCAGATAAGCAAACGGGAATAGCTCCCGGTGAATTCCCAGATTGATCGGCCGGTGGTCCGTTCCGTGAAATTTGCAGATTAACGAAACTGGGGAATGTACACCAGTCCCGCCAACTTTATCGGCTTTTTCAAGTAAAAGCACCTTTGCACCGGACCGGGCGGCGGCCAGCGCGGCACAAATACCGCCAGCACCGGCGCCGGCAACCAAAACATCAAATGTCGTTTTCATGGGTTTTCTCTGATTTTCTGCTCCAACCATCGAATATTCGCCTGAATTTGCCGGTTTCCGGGATTTAGTCTTCTTGCGGCACGGAAGGCCTCAAGCGCTTCCGGGTGACGGCCCAGACGGCGCAAAGTGAGCGCATACTGGGTATGGACATGGTCATCAACAGGATCCAAACGAATGAGCGTTTCCAACACGGTTAGGGCATCTTCGTGATTGCCTTCACGAATATCCAACTGCACCAGGCCAAGCATGGCGATTCGATCATAGGGGTTCCAGCGCAGAGCCGTTTCATACGCCGCGCGGGCCTGCTCGGAAAGCTCGTGACGCCGTTCCGGATCCCGAATCAAAAAAGCCTCGCTTCGCAGTTGAAAGCCATATTCCGTCCAGCCCCGCCAATGGAAAGGGGTCAAGGTCCTCACCCTCGCGGCGTAACGTTTTTCCGCCTCCATATCCTGCCTGCGGCGGGCCTGATCCATCCGGTACTCCGCAAAGCTTGACCCTCCGAAGACCGCCACGCCAATCAGTACGGCAAGTGTCATCAGCATGGAGAGGCTCAGCACCGGCCTGGCCCACCGGGACGGGAGCGGATGGACCTTCCAGATGCCTTCATACAGGCCGTATCCATAGAGGGCGGCCATCAGGAGAATGAACGGAACCATGTTGCCGAGAACATGGACATTGAAATCAAAGGCCGCGTGTGCCGCCTTCGCAAACAGCAAAGCCAGAAGTGTCAAAGGAATCATCATTCGGGGGCTCTTCCGTTCGCGCAGGCAGGCGGAAAAAAAGGTCCAGACAATCCAAAGC
This sequence comes from PVC group bacterium, assembly GCA_003565035.1. Lineage (GTDB taxonomy): Bacteria > Verrucomicrobiota > Kiritimatiellia > SS1-B-03-39 > UBA6053 > PXAS01. The sequence goes on from PXDP01000373.1 coordinate 15,368, forward strand.
AGAGCCAGAACGACGGCAAAAAACACGATCCATCCATAATCGGCAATCAAATGCAGGAATTCATTGTGCGCATGCCGTAGATACAGCCGGGGCATATTAAAATGATACCGGTATTGCTCAAAGAGGTGCCTGTACATTCCGGGCCCGGCGCCCCAGAACCCTTCACCTTCGATCAGCCGCCAGGTGTCCGGCCAAAGCGCGGTGAAACGGACATCGCCACGTTTCGCATGATCAATACGCTCCTGAACCATGGGCACAAAACGGTAAAGCGCCCAAAAAGAGCCGAGGGCAAGCGGAATCAGTCCCGCAAGGATCAGCAGTGTCAATTTAAAGCCCTTGCGCAGAGCCCCGCCCAGGAAAATGACACCAACGCCGAGGACCATGCCCAGCCAACCCGCCCGGGACCCGGAAAGCAGAATGGCCGGGGTCGACACAAGAAGGGTATATCCCGCAATAAGCTTGAGAGAAAGCCCCAGACCCGGCCAAAACAGCACGGCCACGGCCAGTACGATCCCCAACTGCAAAAGCTGCGCAAAATGATTCGGACAAATAAAGGTTCCACTGGCCCGCATTCCATATCCCTCCGGGCGTTCAAGCCAGAGAACGCTCCTAAGCCCGTGATAATGCAGCGAAAGCGCATACATGGACTGGAGAATCACTCCCAGAAAAAACAAACCGATCACCCAGCGGAAAGCCTGACGGCGGTTGCAGAGATCTGTGAGCGTCACGTAGACAAAAAACACCGAACTCATATACAGGAATTCAGACCAGGCCTGATATGGAATCCGTGGAATAAAAACCGCTCTGAACAAAATGTACGCCATCATCAGCAGCCAAATGCATCCCCCGGGAGGTAACACCATTCTCAGAGGTTTTGACGAGAAAACGGCCAACCCCTGCGATACCAGCACCAGCAAAAGAGCGGGCACCAAAACGGGCGCGGCCGTCCAGAAAACGGTTCCCCCTAGGAAGAAGGCTGTTCCAAGAGACAGCAGGCTCAAGCCCAGCAGGAGCCCGAAATCCCACCCGGGGGAGAGCCCACCCGAAAGCGGGGCCACACTGGAATCACGTTTACGTTTTCTGCGGGAAGTCGCCATCCCGGCCTCAGAGGAAGGAACGCTCAACTGTGATGACATCACCGGTACGTAATTCAATGTCACGGGAGGGATCTTCCAGGATATCCCGGAACAAAATAACTGTCCGCTCATTGTTACGAACCAGCGTCAAACGGCCGTCCCGCCGGGCCCATTCCGTGAAATTGCCTGCGGCAACAATCGCCTGGCTCAGCGTCACGCGGCCACTCAGGGGATAACGTCCCGGCTGCCGGACCTCTCCACCGATGAAATAAAACGTGTAAGGCACATTCACACGCACAAACACTTCGCGGAATATCCGCTGACGTTCCGTGTATTCCAATTCGATTTCCCGTTCCAGTTCGGAAAGTGAGCGGCCGACGGCACGGATGCGTCCAATAAACCGAAGGGTAATTTCACCGTTTTCATCCACCGGCATTTCCAATTGTTCATCAATCCCGGATCCGCTGATGTGAATCTGAAGCTGATCGCCGACCCGCAAAAGATAGCGGTCGGGCAAGGTTTCCGGGTTTACCAGCTCGGTCTCGGGGGCCGTGGCAACCACATCATTCTCCTGTGGGTTTTCAGGCTCGGGCACCTCTTCAGAAGAACCGCGGCCAAACCAACGGCGCCGTGGACGGGAGGCATCCTCAGCTTCCGGAACCGGTTCTTCAACCTGCACGGTCACCGGTTGAAACTCATCTTCAGGGAAAACGACCTCATAGGGATCAAAAACGGAAGTCGAACGACAACCGGAAAAGAGAATACCCCCCAGAAGCATCCAAAACCGGAGCAACATAACCAATGTGCTTTTATTCATTAGAACCGCTCCTGTGCCGAAGGGGTTGAATCTTTTTTCTCATCACGTTCCGGGTCTGACTTCTCTGCATAATGTGAATAATAAGAACTGTAATAGTAATATGAGTCATCCCGAAGAATATTGATATTATTCAAAACGACACCCGCGATCGTACCACCGACGTTTTCCACCAAACGTTTAGCCCGTGCGGACATTTGCCTGGGATACTTACGGTACTGAACCACCAGCAACACACCGTCAACTTCGCTGGCAAGGATCGAAGAGTCACTCACGCCCATGATTGGAGGAGAGTCAAACAGGACATAATCGTATCGTGCCTTCAGATTTTTAATCAGATCACGGACTCTCCGGGGATCAATCAGCCCAATGGCATTCGCAGGCAGACGTCCCGAGGGCATGAAATGAAGATTGGGATGTTCAGTCGTTTTAATCGCATCCTCCACTGGTGTGTCACGCAGAAGAACATTTGAAAGGCCTACACGGTTGGATATTCCCATGATCGTGTGTTGAACCGGGCGGCGTAAATCCCCGTCCACAATCAGCACTTTATCCCCCATCAGCGCACAGACATACCCCAGGTTGAACAGTGTGGTCGATTTTCCTTCGCCAACACCTCCGGAGCATACGGCATATGCACCGCCTACCTGCCCTTTACGGCTGAACTGAAGGTTGGTGCGCAGAACCCGGTAGGATTCCGCATGGGGACTGTCCGGCCCCTCCTGGTTCAGCGGCTTCACCTTCTGGGGAATCACACCAATGACGGGTGTATTCAAATGCCGTTCCACATCATCCACGGTCTTCACAGAGGTATCCAGATACTCGATAAAGAAGGCCAGACCCACCCCGAATACGCCCCCGACAAAAAGAGACAGGGCCAGATTCAAGGTCCAACGGGGAGAAAACGGTTTTTCCGGCGGCTCCGCCCGTTCGAAAATTTCCACCGGCGTACGCGGCAGGCTGATATCCACACCCTCCTGAGCCACCCTCGCCTGCAAGGCCGCATGAATTGTCCGACGCTGGCGCAATTCGCGTTCCGCACGTTCAAACGGAAGCAGTTTTCGGCTTTGGGCATCACGCTCGGCCTGTTCCACCAGGCCCAGCTCATTTTGCAGGGCTTCCACTTTACTGCGGGAGACCAGATAATCTGTACGAAGACCCGCTTTAATCCCATCAATTGCTGAATTTAACCGGCGCTCTGTTTCCTGCAATCCGGCCCGGACTCTGCGGACGTCCGGGTGATTTTCCCCTAAGCTTTCCATCAGCATGCTCATCTGGATTTCCGCATCAATAAGCTGTTCACGGAGAACTTCCAAGCTCCGGTCCGGTACACTCATCAACAAGGCGTTAACCAAGCCCTCCCCTTCAAGCCGCTCCAGTTCCCGCAACCGGGCTTCCCGGGTGAGCATGTCCACACGGAAAGCCATCAAATCCGCCTGAAGTTGACGAACCCGCTCCGTTTCCGCCGTAATTCTGGAACCCATAAATCCAATGGCTGTCAGCCCCAATTCCTCGCGAATTCGCTCCAATTCATCTTCAGCCTCCTCGACCTCCAGAGCCTTCTGATCCAGGATGGATTCCAGAACTGCGATCCCTTCCAGCACCTCGTCTGTTTTGGAGGTCAAACGGTGCTGTCGGTAGGTTTCCGCAATCATGTTTGCCAGAAACGCCGCTTCCTGAGCGGAATCGGCGACGACGGTAATGTCGAGATTGCTTGTGTTGCGCTGTTGCTGCACTCCCACCCGCCGCTTTAAGAAATCCACGGCCTCTTTTCGTTCCAACGCCCGGGTCCCGCGGGTCAGAGTTTCTCCCCAGCGCTGCGCCAGGTCCGCACGGTCGACCACCTGCCCCAAAATCAGCTCCGATTTAAGGACCTCCATTTCTGTCAGCAAGAAAAACGGATTAAACTGCTGCATTTGCGGACCGCCACCTCCGAAAGATTGGACGGCGGTGGCATCCTGCTGGACCCGGATCCGGGTTGTGGCCATATACCGTTCGGGCATAAGATTGGTCACGAACGCCCCTGTCATAAACACAAGCAACGTCACCGCCAAAATAACTTCTTTTCTGGATCGAATGACCCGCCAATAATCTAGAAAATGCAACTGCTGTGGTTCGGTCAACGCGTTTTGTGATTCCATAAAACCTCTAAATCAGAGAAAGATATACAACGAAAACGGCGTATCCGCCTCAGGCCGATACGCCGGTAAAGCACCCTCTTTTTGTGGGTACGGCGGGGAATTGTCAAGGTTAGAGGCTATATTTCCAACCCAGAGAAACACGGGTGCGGTCGAAGTCCTCGTTGGGCCGCACATCAGAGTCCAAATCGGTATATTGGAAGATGGCTTCAACCGAGTTGCGAACGTTAATGCGATGGCTCAGCCGCACGGCGAACTGAAGTGCGGTTTCATCACCGTCCGTGTGCACCTCAGGATCAAATGCTGAGGTGGAATCATCCAGATCAAAGTTGCCCATGGCATAAGCAATGTCTGCATTCAGCACAGTCGCAGCCGTCAGAGGATGCGTAACCCGTCCAAAAACACGGGTCCGGGTCTGCTGCGCGAAGCGGTTGATGGGTGAAAGGTCCTGCGAGTAGCCCGCGCCAACGCTGATCCGGGTCCGCTCCACCGGCAGGAATACAAAGCTGCCTTCAACGTAGGGTGCCTCGGATGACTGTTCAAGCGCATTGTCCGCATCCCGGAATTCAATCCCCGCACGGAAATCACCATGCCACTTCGGGTTGAAAATCCGATTTAAAACAAGACCAATCTGAACAGAGTCCACATCGCGGAGTTCGTTTTCATATTGAACTGACTGATACCGGATTTGACCGCCTGCATCCGTATTGGGCGCAACCCGGTAAACCAAGTCGGAACCAAGAACAAAACGGTCATAGTCGCTGAAATCCCCAACATCGCTGTCTTCGTAGCGGAGAAGGACGTACCGTCCATCCAAACGCAGGGTTGTCCGGTCCGGAACCAACTGGCGTTCGAAGGATGCATTGGCGGAATTGTAGTAATAATCATTCCGTCTCCGCAGGGTGACGTCGTTGTCCATCAGTTCGGGTTCCTGCGCATAGCGGAAACTGTTCCGGAACTGGAAAAAGCTGATGGGGGAAAAACGGCGACTGGCGATAAGGTCCAGAACGTGATTGATATCGGTGCTGTCACCGGGACGGTCCTCGTACCAGGCAATTGAAGGCGCATAACGGACGCCGAGGTAATTCGCATCCTGACGGGTATCCACCAGGAACTCCAGCGCATTGACAATTTTGAAGCTGTCGACTTTGCTTGCGGAGGAACCTGTTCCGGTGGTGAACACGTTGTCATCATATTCAATGCGCAATGTGTTGGTGATGTCCACGGGCAGCCGCTGATTTTGAGCACTGACCCAAGTGGTGGAGATGGCCGCAAGGAGGGCCGTGGTAATCATTTGATAGTTCATAGTCATCTTTCAGTTAAGGACGGGTTGAGCGTTTGCTGCGAATCAGGGGGTACTGGGTGTTGTGTCCTGAACGTCCTGGGAAGGACGGCCCGCAGGACCAGCTCCGGGTGAAGGCGTGACATCCGCCAGAACGCTTTGGAGATCTGTTTCGCTAACCGGCAAAAAGGCGGTTCCCAGGACAGAAGGCTCGATCTGCGACGGATCCCCACCTAAAGAGTCAGAAAGCAGTGGGTCAGTTGAAACATTGTCACCGGCAGTTCCCTGCACGTTTTTTGCGCCCCGTTCCAAATCAAGGGCCTCCGCCGGAATCTCTGTCCCGGTAATCTCCAGTCCATACTCGCGAATCAGAAAATCCTGATAGGCGGTTGTTTGGGGATTATCCCGCTCCTCCTCTGGAATTTCACCCTCCATCCCAAGAGCCTGCACAAGGATTCTGGCCAGATCATTTTCGAATAGCGGCTCTTCAATCTGCCAACCGCCAAAGGGGGAAATGTTGTTTTCGCTCAGCAAACGAATAGCCTCAACTTCGGTGAGCGTCCGCGTGGTCTGCAGGGCAAAGCCAAGACGCTGCGCAAGAAAAACGGCGGCGCGTCCCTGCGAAAGGGTTTCGGCCTGAACATGCACAGCAGGCACGATCAGGAACAAAGCGGTCAATAAGGTTAAACGTGCTTTTAAAAATGAGCGCATAACGGATCTCCAGATGTAGAATTCGGTTGGAAGACAAACACACTGTTCGTGAATATCATATACGTAGTGTATTTCATCCTTAACAGGGATGTCAAGCGTTCATTCCCTTACAAAACGGTAAAACATCCTGTAGAGCGGCGAATCAGGGGGACAGGGTGTATGGGACGGAAATGCCATAATTTCGGGATAGAGCCTCAATTCGGCCGCGGATTACCCCATCCCGATCCCGCAAATAGCGGTTGACATGGTCCAGAACCGACTGCCAGGCCCAATCCTGACGCAGCGACCAGGGACCCGGAGGAATTCGTCCCACATCCAGCGTATAAAGCATATCCTGAGCATTTTCAGCGGAATTTCCGACGATTTGAAAGGTCAGAGTCTGCTGTTCCGCCGGCAACCGTCCGACCAGAATCAAAGGACGGTCCAGGTACAGATGTGTCAAACTGGCAGGATAAACCCACAGAGACTCTCCGTCGGCAAAACGGTAGGAGAGATGGCGCAGTACCGGTCGCCGGATGCCGCGCATCACGCGCTGCAGGGCATCCGGGATCTGAACCGTCTGCTCCGTGACCAGTGAATCTCCCCGGTTCTGAAAGGAGAGGAAATCAAGCAAATACCGGTTGACCTGACGACCGATCCCCACCGTGAAGACTGAAATTTCACCCTGATTTTGACGTGTAAACCTTTCGATGGAAGCGGACGAGTCTTCAAGACTCATCGACGGGACACCATCGGTAACCAAAACCGCAATCCGTACGCGTTGCGGGTCTTTCTGCGCTTCAAGCAGCATATTCAGCCCGGCAAAGATTTCCCCGCGCCCCTGGGGCCGCGTCTGGGCCAGACGTCCACGGGCCCGCGCCACATGAATCGGGGTGGCGGGCTGACTTTCATCAAATAAACGGATCACCTCGCCCTGCAGCAAATACAAATTGAATCGGTCCTCAGCGCTCAGCTCCCCCAAAACAGCCCCCACAGCCTGAGAAACCTGTCGAAAAGCTTCCGCACTGACTCTGGAACTGGCATCCAGAAGAAAAATGACTTCACGGGGCAGAACAGGGAGTGCCTCCAGATCAGAGGGACGGAGTTGGAGTTTGAAGTAGCGGTACTCAGGTCTGACAGGATCCAGGTAGGTCTGCGCTGTGATGCGGAGAAGCTGATCGGCAAGCTCAGCGCGGTGCTCAAAAAATGCCTCATGCCCCCCGGCACCCCCCAGAGCTGCTGGCCGCAGTGAGGGCCCCCAGTCCTGGTCAGGATCTGAGGGTGGCGGCGAAGGCAGGTCCTCAAGCCGGGCGGCCCCTCCGGCGGGAACGTGCGCGTCCCGGCGCACAGCATCAAAAAAATCGGCTCCGGACAGCCCCCCAAGTGCCTGCTGAAAATTATCCCCCGGAGTTTCCAGCTGTGGCGGAAAAATATCCGCAACAGGTTCCGGGGTTTCCGGACGGGTAACAACACGCCTGGGTTGTGCATCCAGCCGTTCTTCAACCCGGGGTTCCCGAATGGCCAGAATTTCTGCTCTGGCCTGCCACAGATCCTCCAGATTTGCCGGTTCCGGAGGCCGTACCGAGTCCATCTCCATGGCAAGGACACCCCGGACACGTTCAGTGGAAGTCCAGTCCTCCCCTTCTTCAAAGGGGAAAGGATCCATATGAAAAACGTCTGAAGCGGCTTCAATCCCCCCCACATCAATCTCTGAGGGAGATTCAGTCAAGCGGTCTTCCCCTGAATCCTGAACCGATCTTGAATCCGTCTGCTGGAGCCGGTTCAACGTCAGTCTTGGGTAATCAGACACCCGCGAAGGCGTGTCAAACCCGTTTCCTCGTGCAGGAAGCAATGTCGGGTTCGTGCGGAAGAGTGCCCAGTGCAGCAGAAACGAACCGGCCACCGCCAAAAAAATTGGCCATGGATTGGATCGGGGCGTAACGTGAGCAATCAAGGGCATCTCAAAGAAGCTTCAGCATTTAGAAACAGCAAAAGGCGGTCATTCATTCTCCTTGAGAATGACAAGATCCGCAAGAATCTGCAAGCCCTCGCGCAAAACAATATCCCGCTCCGGGCGAATCCGGTTCCGGCCGTTGTCCTCTTCATCCTCCTCATCATCCATCAGGACCATGCCGTCCTCCTGAAGCCTGTCCAACTCACGGTCCGAAAGGGCCTGCTCTTTTCTAGACGCCAGATTCAGGGAAACCTGGCGCCTGCGGGCACGCTCCTCCAAACGGTCAATTTTCTGCTGAAAATGCAGGAATTCCTCGTCCTCCGCCAAGCGTGCGGCGGACAAATCGCGCAGTTGTTCATTGAAGGCCCGAAGACTTCCATGGGGACGGAAACGAACCGGGGCCACCCAGGTCCAGGGCAGCACATTCTCGAGAAACTCCTCACCCAGCTCCAGTACATCCGACGGACTGCGGATCTCAATATCCGGGCTCACCCCTTTCAACTGAGTGGAGCGCCCGTCAATCCGGTAAAACGCCGCTGTGGTGACCTTTAGAGATCCAAGGCTGCTGTCGCGTCGGTCCAATGGCATAATGGATTGCACCGAGCCCTTCCCGTGAGTTTTGGAATCGCCGACGATAACCGCGCGCCCGTAATCCTGAAGCGCGGCGGCCAAAATTTCCGAGGCGGAGGCACTTTGCCGGTTAATCAGAATCACCATCGGTTTTTCAAAAACCACACCGCGGCGCGGATCGGAGAGCACACGCACATTGCCTTCGGACCGGACCTGCACGATCGGCCCGTAGTCAATAAAGAATCCGGACATTTCCACCGCATCCTGAAGACTGCCGCCACCATTATTCCGCAGATCAAAGACCAGACCGTCCACCTCCTCCAGGTTCAATTCCTCCAGCAGCGCTTTCACGTCCGCAGCAGAACTCCGGTCCCCCTGAAAATCGCGGTAAAAATCCGGCAGCAGCAGAATGCCAAGCCGGAATGTACGGCCATCCAGCTCCAATTCATGAATCTGCATGTTTGCGGCGTTCTCCTCAAGCTTGATTTCGTCACGCACCAAATCGATCACCCGGACCTCCGTGCCGGTCGGATCGCTGGCGGGGATCACATGCAAAACCACAGTGGAACCGATTTCACCGCGAATCAGACGCACGGAACGGTACAGCGGCCAGAACAGAATATCCTCGGCAGGTTCTTCTCCCTGCCCCACGGCGATGATCCGGTCGCCCGGTTGCAGGCGTCCGTCCCTGTGGGCAGGGCCACCCTTGATCAGGCGTTCAATTTTGGCGGCCCCGTCTTCATACCCAAGCATCGCGCCGATTCCGGTCAGTGACAGCCGCATGTTGATATCAAAATCTTCATTGGCCCGAGGAGACATGTAGGAGGAATGAGTGTCATACGCCCGGGTAAAACTGCTCAGAAACATTTGCTGAACATATTCGGCGTCGTGCCCGCGCAGCACATCGATAAACTGGGTGTAGCGTCGCAAAATCCGCTCAACCGGCGAAAGATCCAGTTGCGGGGCAACCAGAGAAGGCTCCTCCTCCCGCTCCTCTCCTGCAAGGTCATCCTCCGACTCCTCATCCGGCTCCTCCTCCGCTTCGGCCGCCTGTTCCTCCACCTCCAATTCCCGCAACATCTGACTGACCCGGTGTCCAACATACTCGTTGGTGATTTTATGGCGCCATAACTCATCCCACTCCTCCTCGGTATCCACCCAGGGCATATCTTTCCGGCGCCAGATAAACTCCTGGTTCAGGTCGGTATCCACCCCGGTCTCCACAAAAGACCGGACAAACGCCACCCGGTTCTCCGCGCGTTCTTTAAAGCGTGTAAACACATGAAAGGCCAGGTCCAAACGTCCTTCAAGCAGATCTTCCCGCAAAGTAAGCCCCATTCTTCGGAACTCAGCCACATCCGAGGCCAAAAAGATACTCCGGTCAAAATCCAGGGCGCGCAAATAATTGTCCAGCGTCCGCCGGGCAATCGCCTCGGAGAACGGCTCCCGGTTCATGTGTGCCTGGGGCACAACCCGTACCAGCGTCCGGGTAATATGGCCCGCATTTTCATCCGCCGCCAGAGGCATAAGCTCCTGGGCCCCCAAAAAAGCGGCGCAGACATACATTAAAAAGAAAAATCGAATGAATTTCATAATCTATCCAAATGAGGTGAACGAATATCAAGTGTGACATCCTAAAGGCATCATCGGTTCAAGGCGAACGAAAATTACACAAAACCCACTATCCCTCAGGTTTCAGGAAGCACAAGAATGAAAACAAGCCTGTAGCTCCGGTCGATCAATCTTCATCCCGCACGGGCGTCATCCGGACCGTTCCGGACTCGTCGCCCCTCAGGGGACTCTGCTCACGGAACACAAGCGGTTCCCCGGGCTTTTGCTGCGGCCACCATCGCTCAGTCAAAAGACGCCAGGCCTCAGGATCGCGGGTGTAATCAAAAACAGGCTCAATCACCACATCCTCTGAGGACACCCGATACACCCGGCTGCCAAAGGCATGCTGGTGCAAAAGAAAATGCATCCCGCCCCGAGACCCCATATAGAAGACATGGTTCAATCCCACATCTGTATGACGTCGCACGGCCGCACCCAAATCATCTGGAGCCACCGGGCTCACACAACCCGAGGCCAGAAAAAAACCGAAGATGAAAATCACAAAAAATCTAGTCATATTCCCTAATTACAGGATCATCACAAAATTGCGATGCGTTTTTACGGGGAAGCTCTCCGGCAAGGAAAATCAAAGCGGACATTTGACAGTCAGATTCTCCGGCATATAAGCCCCACCATGCACTCCGCGCCCCCCGCCATCCAGACACCCTCCGCCCGTATGCCGTTCCAGGTTGATTTTCAGCAGGCCCCCTTGCTGGTCATCTGGGAGGTCACCCGCGCCTGCGCCCTCGCCTGCCGCCACTGCCGGGCATCGGCCATCAACCAGCGGCACCCCGAAGAACTCACTCTGCGGGAGGGCAAAGCACTCCTGGACGAAATACAGGCAATGGGCACCCCTATTGTGGTGCTGACCGGCGGCGATCCCATCCAGCGCGACGATCTGGAGGAGCTTATCGCCCACGGAAAATCACTCGGACTCCGCATGGGCACCATTCCCGCCGGCACGCCCCGCCTCACCCGGGAGCGCCTGGCCTCGCTCCGGGAGGCCGGTGTCGACCAGGTCGCCTTCAGTATCGATGCCGCCACCGCCGAACGGCACGATGCCTTCCGCCAGGTTCCCGGGTCGTTTGACCTCACCCTCCAAGGGGCCCGCTGGGCGAGGGAACTCGGGATCCCCCTGCAAATCAACACCGTGTTCAGCCGCAACAATCTCAACGAATTCGAGGAGATCGCCGACCTCGTCGCCAGCCTCGACATCGTCTTCTGGGAAGTGTTTTTCCTTGTGCCCACCGGACGCGGAACCGAACTCCAGGGCTGCAACGCGGAGGAAACCGAGGCCCTGTTTGCCAAACTTTACACACGCTCCAAAACCGCTCCGTACGTGATTAAAGTCACAGAGGCCCAGCACTACCGCCGCTACATCCTGCAACAAAATCAACAGGACCGCGGACGTGCACTGGCCAACCGGGGGGATGCCACCGAAGTTCATGCCCAGGGCGGCCGCCCCGCGATTGGCATGTCCTCCAAAGTCGTGAATGCCGGCAGCGGCTTCTGCTTTGTCGACCACACCGGCGACATCTGCCCCAGCGGCTTTCTGCCCGAAGTTTGCGGCAACGTCCGAACTCATTCAATAACAAGCGTTTATCGGGACCAAAGCCTGTTCACCGCCTTGCGAGATCCGCGCCGCCTGGAGGGCAAATGCGGACGCTGCGAATTCAAAGCCGCCTGCGGCGGATCCCGCTCCCGGGCCCATGCCGTTCACGGCAATCCTTTCGCCGAAGAAACCACCTGTGTGCTCATCCGATAATCCAGACACTTGACGCACTGTAAATCCTCTCTATGATATGACTTCATTGCAACATAAGAACACCTAGAGGACACCGATGAAGAAGCTGCTTTTTTCCAACCCCACCCATTCCACACCCGCCTCCATCTCGCTGCTGATTCAGCGCCTTATTTTTGGTTTTTTCATGCTCTTCGGACACGGATGGGGCAAGCTGGTCTCTTTCGGCGACCGCATGGACTCCTTTCCCGATCCCCTAGGTGTCGGCAGTGCCGTCAGCCTGGCCCTGGCCGTCTTCGCAGAAGTTCTCTGCGCCTTCCTGGTGGGCATCGGCCTGCTGACCCGGGCGGCCCTCATTCCCCTCATCATCACCATGCTCGTCGCCGCGTTCATGGTCCACGGTGCCGATCCCCTGTTCGGCCGCGGCCCCAGCAAAGAAATGGCCCTGCTTTTTCTGGCCGCGTATGTTTCCATTTTCGTTGCCGGCCCCGGGAAATTCTCCATCGACCGCCTCCTGAAATAATTTTTTTGGCATGAAAGAATCCGATTACAACTCCCGCGAAGAATACGTCAAAGCCCGCATCGCTTTTCTGCGGGAGAAAATGAAGGACCTCGAGGATATTCTCGATTACTGCGCCGACGAAGATGAACCCGAAGAGGAACTCGCGTTCCTTGAACACATCTACGTTATGGAGTCCCAGCCCTCCGTGACACACGCCCACCAGCTCATCGCCGCCGGGGTCAGCCTCCCGCCACCCGATGACCTCAGCGATACCGCCCTGCACGACAAACTCTGGGAAATCATCCATAAACTCGCGGAACTCCGCGTCTTCATCGACAACACCAATCATCTCACCGACCGCGAACTCTACGAACGCCTCTGGACCGAAACCCTCAACGAATTCACCTGGGACATGTCCAACGCCCTCAACGGTGCCATGCACATCGACATGTGCGGCAGCGGCAGCGAAGAAGACACCGCCGACTGGCTCAGCTACTACGCCTGTGAAGAAGACCGCCAGGACTGGCTGGCCTCCTATCCCGCCGATCCGCTCCCGCCGGTCAAAAAAGCCAAAACTGACCGCGACGATGCCATGCCCCGGCCCGAATACGACATGGACGACTGGGACGACGAAGCCTGGGACGGAGACGACTGGGACGATGACATCGACGGGGAAATGCCCTTTTAATGAACACCTGCCTCTCCGTCCCCCCTGCCCTCTGCCAACTTCCGCCCCCCGCCGCGGCCGACTACATGACCCACGACCCCGCCGGCCAAAAACTTGGCTCCGGCGGCGGCACCGCCCACCTCCTTCACCAAGCCTGGCGGCATCAGGCTCCTGACCTCCCCTTTTCCGACTGGCTCTGCCGCGATCCGAACCTGCTCCTCCACGCCGGCGGCCAAAGCCGTCGCCTCCCCGCCTACGCCGCCACCGGCAAAGCCCTGCTGCCAGTCCCCGTCTTCCGCTGGAGCACCGGTCAACGCCTCGATCAAACCCTGCTTGATCTGCAGAAACCCCTCCTGCAAACCCTTCTCGAACGGGCCCCCGCCTCGCTCAACACCCTTGTGGCCAGCGGCGATGTGCTCGTCTGGAATGATGCGCCCCTTCCCGAAATTCCCGAAGTCGATGTCCTCTGCGTCGGCCTCTGGGACAGCCCCGAAGCCGCAAGCCACCATGGTGTCTTTTTCACGCCCCGTGCCCGTCCGGAAACCTTCGAATTTATGCGGCAAAAGCCCGCCCCCTCCGAAATTCAGTCCCTTGCCGGCGATCACCTCTTTTTGCTCGACGTCGGCATCTGGCTCTTCAGCCCCCGCGCCATCGACGTCCTGATGAAAAAATGCGGATGGACCGGCGATGCGTTTTCGGGCGGCATTCCTGACGAGTTCGACCTCTACACTGCCTTTGGCGAGGCCCTCGGCAGCCGACCCACCCGCCCGGACCCGGACATTTCCGCACTCTCCTGCGCCATTCTCCCCCTCACGCAGGGTGAATTTTACCACTTTGGCACCTCCCGGGATC
>PXDP01000262.1 GCA_003565035.1 PVC group bacterium
AACAGTGTGCACAACGACTGGATGCTGGTGCGGAAATTCTTCCCCGGCCTGCTGCACCGCACCCATTACCGTCTGCTCGATGTGTCCACACTGAAGCTTCAGTGGATGCAGTTAAAAGGCCAGGAGCCGCCCTCAAAAGAGGATGCGGGGTTTATCCGGGAGTATTTCCCGGAGGCTTTTCTGGAGACCGCCCGCGGCGAACATGACGCCTATTACGATATTCAGGCCAGTGTGGCCGAACTGGCGTATTACCGCAGGCACCTGCTTCAGTCGTAAAAGGCCAGCAGCTTGGTGGCGGAGATCCAGTCGCCGCTCATCCGGCATTCGCGCAGTTTGCGGGCCACCAGAGTCAACTGCCAGATTTCGGTTTCGAGATCGGCGGCTTTGTCGCCTTTGACCTGCGCCAGCTGAACCTGCAGCGCCTCCTGTTGCCGTTTTAAGGCCTGTTCGCGCAGCAGCATGATAATGTCCTGCAGGGCGCGTTCGGGGGCCAGGGCTTTTTCTCCGGAGAGCTGCCGTTTCCTCACCAGGATTTCGGCAATGCGGCTTCGGCTCGGATGCTCGCGGAATGCGTCCTGAATGCGCGGGGTGGAGAGTTCGTCCAGTCCGTACAGGGTTTCGAGAATTCCCCGTGATTCCGCGTGCTGGAGGTGACGGGGCAAAAGAAAGGGGCGGGCGGTGGTTTCCAGTTCAGGGTGGAAACAGAGCAGCTCCAGAAAAAGATCCTCGTGAGGCGGCAACCGGTCGATGCGGACGGCCGTGCGACCCTGTTTCGGCGGGGAGGGAGGGGCCGCAGGTGCCTGCCTGGTGCCGCCCGGACGCGGGGCGGCGGGGCGCACGTCCTGACGCAGGGCCTCTTCGCGGACGCCCAGGCATTTGGCCGCCTGCTGGAGCAGTTCCTCCCGGTGGGCCGCCTCCGGGGCCAGACCAATGGTTTCCACCACCGCGCGGATCACCCGCATCCGGCTGGTTTCATTGATTTCCGGCTCTTTGGCCATCAGGGTCTTGATTTGGAACAGCACAAACGATTCCGCCGCCCGCACAATATCCTTCAGCGCTTCCGGCCCCTTGTGAATCACCATGCTGTCCGGATCCTCGCCCTCGGGAAGGCTGGCGACCCGGACGGTCAGCCCGCTGGCCAGCAGAATCTCCGCGCTTTTCAAGGCCGCCTTGACCCCGGCCGTGTCCGAATCCAGCAGCAAAATCACTTCATCGGCATAGCGTTTGAAGATGAGCGCATGCTCCTCGGTCACCGCCGTTCCCTGGGCGGCCACCGCATGGGTGAGGCCGGCCTCGTGACAGCGGATGACATCAAGCTGACCTTCGCACAGCAGGGCCTGCCGCTGGTTGGAGATCGCTTTGCGGGCCAGATCAATTCCGTAGAGCACCCGCGATTTTTTGAACAGCACGGTTTCGGGACTGTTCACATATTTGGCCTTGGCCTGCTCCGGGGTCAGGACCCGGCCGCTGAAACCGATGACCCGGCCCATTTCGTCGCGGATGGGAAACATCAGCCGGCCGCGGAAGCGGTCGTAAAAGCGGTCACGCCCGGGGGAGGGGTCCTCGCGGATGCCGAAGAGGCCGGAGGCTTCAATTTCCTCATCGCTGAAGCCCGCCTCACGGGTGCGTTTGAGCAAGGCATCAAAGCTGTCTATCGAATAGCCGACCCGGAATTCTTTGACCACCCCATCGCCGAGTCGGCGTTTTTCGACATAGCGCCGACCGCTGTCCCCCTCGGGCGCGCGGTGCAGGGTTTCCTCAAACCAGGTGCAAACCTGCTCATGAATAGCATAGAGGCGGTCTTTTTTGGGGCCGGTGTAGCCGCTTCCGTCCCGGTCGTATTCAAACGGCACGCCCGTCTGCTGCGCCAGACGCTCCATCGCGGTCATGAAATCCACCTTTTCATATTCCATGACAAAATTATACACATCGCCGCCAGCGTGACAGCCAAAGCAGTAATAGGACTGCTTTTTGGGGTCCACATTGAACGAGGGGGTTTTTTCCTGGTGGAAGGGGCACAGACCCTTGATGGCGCTGCCGGCGCGCTTGAGCGGCACCACGCGGCCGATGACATCCACAATGTCCGCCCGGGCCCGGATTTCCTCTTTAAGGGTGTCCAGGTTCATCGTCCGGTCCCTCCGGTGCGTCGGCCAACTGCAGGGCGATATTGTCGCGCACCAGACGGCCAAAGGCACTGTTGTCGATTGTATGTTCCCGCAGCGGCTCCACCTGACTGAGCTGGGCGGCCAGGAGGAGAATCGTCAGGACGACAATGGCTTTGAAAAACCCCACTATCGCACCGCCCGGCCGCTGAATTTGCACGGGCATGGTGCCGGAGAGCACTTTGTTCAGAAGCGCGGTCACCAGACGCCACAGGGCCAGAAATCCGAAGACCAGCAGCACGTAGGCCAGCACCTGGGAGGCCATTTCGTTTTCCAGCAGGTTGTTTTCCATGAGCCGACGGCTGACAGCGGGATAGAAATTCCAGGCACCCCACAGGGTGATGACCGTCCCGAGAATGGAGGCGGTTTCTTTGGCAAAGCCCCGGAAAAGCCCGCGCAGCAGTCCGTAAAGCATATAGAGTCCGTACACCAGATCCATGATGCCCAGAGGGGTTTCGGGATCCTGAAAATAGTCCAACAGGGGCATGTGGGTTCCCGGCGGCGTTCAGGTCAGTTTAATTTTCACTTTGCCGGGAGGTCCCTGTGCAGGGGCCGGGGCAGGGGCCGGGGCAGGGGGTGAGACGGGGGCAGTGTCGGGATTTCCGCTCTGCGCCGGCTTTCGAACCGTGTCGGAGGGTTTCCCGTCTGCGGGATTTGCGGCAATTTGCGGGGCCGCCACCGGGGCGGGCGCCTCCATTTGGTTGCGCAGGCGGATCATCCGCTCATTTAAATCGCGGTAGGAACGGGTCAAGTCGCGGTGTGCCTCCTCAATCCGGTTGAGTTGGGCCAGAGCCTCTTCCCGCAGCGCCTGCTCGCGTTCGCGCTCTTCGGTACGCCGCGAGCGTTCCAGGCGCAATTCCTCTTCCGATTCGGTCAGACGGATTTGAACGCTCTCCAACTGACGGTTGCGCAGATCCAGCGACTCCATCAGATGATCCAGTTGCAGGCGGAGTTCCTGATAGGCCTCACGCAGATCCGGGTCCCCGCCGGTGGCGGTCCGGCTGCTGACGACCGACTGCATTTCCTCCAATTGGCTTCGCCGCCGTTCGAGGGCGCGGATGCGTTCGGCCGATTTCCGGCCCCATTCTTTCAGTTCGTCCCGTTCAGCCTCCCAGGCGATTTCGCGGGCCTCCATCGTTTCCCGGGTCTCTTCGTAAAGCTGTTTCCATTTGGCGGCTTCGCGGGCGAACTGATCCCGCTCCTTCATCTGCTCGCTCCAGTTTTCCGAGGGCGCGGAGGTTTCAGCCTCTTCGGTGGCCGGTTTGGCCGCGCCGACGGTTTCCAGGTCGCGGATCCGCACAAAATTTTCCACCAGTTGTTTTTCCAGAATATGGTTCTGGGAAATCAGTGCGGAACAGAGCGCGTTGACTGCGGGATAGCTTTCACCGGTGGGGACATGGATGACATCCCAGTCCGGTTGCACTTCGCCGGATTCCATCTCCGTGCGGAGTGCCAGAATATGGCACAGTTCGTAAGGATCGCCTTCCGGATGAAGGATTTGCCATTCCATTTGCAGCTCGGGGAGTTCGGCGGCCGATTGCCAGGGACCGTCCGGAGAGGTGGCGATTTCGCTACCGCCATGGAGGGACCCGGTGGAAGCCCAGTGCTGCAGGGTGGTCAGGGCGACGGGACCGAACTGTTCTTCGTCAATACGGGCATACCAGGCGTTCGTCGGGGCGGGGGAGTCGGACATCGTTTATTCTTCTCAGGGGATCGTTAGGGTTTGACCGACGCGGAGGACATTCGGATTCTGGATATTATTCGCGCGGATAATGGCCTGTGGACTTACGCCCCAGGCGGCGGCAATGGCGCTGAGGGTTTCCCCGCTGGCCACGGTGTGCGAACGGCCCCCGGAGGCAGGCGCGGCACGGCTCTGCTGCATCAGTTCCGCCATCCGGTTGCTGAGAATCGAAATGATCTCCTCGCGGTCTTTGGCCCGCTGCTGATCCAAGGCATTGATCTGTTGTTCGAGCCGGGAGATTCGGCCCTCCAGCCGCTGCACATCCTGTGCCTGCGCCTGGTTGATTTCACTGCGCATCCGCGACATTTCCTGACGGAGCGTGTGGACCTGGGTGTCGGTATCCTCCAGGCTCAGTTGAATTTGCCGCCGGGTTTCCTCTTCCGCCAGCCGCCGCTCCCGCTCCACCATGGCCTCCCGCCGCCTCGCTTCGACCTGTGCGGGCGTTTCACGGGTCGTCAGACAACCCGTGCTGAGCAAAACAACCGACAAACTGACGAGATAAACAAAGAATTTCATGGCGGAACATTGATACGGGCTGGAGAAGAAGGGCGAAAGAAAGAGTGGCGCACCGGGCAGGGTTCGAACCTGCGACCTGCGGATTAGAAGTCCGCTGCTCTGTCCAGCTGAGCTACCGGTGCACCGTATTTTCAATCGGTATGACGAAAGAAAGCCCGACGGTCAACGACAAATGATTTTGTGCGTCAGATGAACTGATTGATCAGCCCTTCGAGCAGTTCCTGACGGCCGGAGTGGAGTTCGGGCTCGCCTTGAGCGATGGCATAGGCCTCCAACTCGGCCAGGCTGGCGTTGCCGGCCTCGACTTTGCGTCCCAGATCGCTGTCCCAGGTGGCGTAGCGCTTGGCGACAAATTCGTCCAGACGGCCGTCTTCGATGATGGCGTGGGCGATTTTGAGTCCCCGGGCAAAGGCGTCCATGCCGGCAATGTGGGCATGGAAGAGGTCCACGGGCTGGAAGGAATCGCGGCGGCGCTTTGCGTCGAAGTTCAGACCCCCGGTAGTGAAGCCGCCCATGCGGAGCACTTCGTACATGACCGAGGAGGTCAGGTAGAGGTCTGTGGGGAATTCATCGGTGTCCCAGCCGCAGTTGGCGGTGCCGTCGTTGGCATCGATCGAGCCGAGAATGCCGGCATCGGCAGCGACACGGAGTTCGTGCTGCATGGTATGGCCGGCCAGGGTGGCGTGATTGGTTTCGATGTTCAGTTTAAAATGCTCCATGAGGCCATATTCCCGCAGGAAGTTCAGGCAGGCGGCGGAATCGCTGTCGTACTGATGGGTGGTGGGCTCCTGGGGTTTGGGCTCGATGTAGAACGGCCCGGCAAAGCCGATTTCCTTTTTGTAGTCCACCGCCATGTGAAGGAACGCGGCCAGATGATCGAGTTCTTTTTTCATGTTGGTGTTGATGAGGGTCGCGTAGCCTTCGCGGCCGCCCCAGAAGGTGTAGCCTTCGCCGCCGAGACGGTGGGTGCACTCCAGCGCCTTGCGCACCTGGGCGGCGCCATAGGCATAAACGCCGAGGTTGGGGGACGTGGCGCCGCCCTGACCGTAGCGGGGATGCGCGAAGAGGCAGGCGGTGCCCCAGAGAAGTTTTTTGCCGTGGTTTTTCTGCATGGATTCCAGATAGGTCACCACTTCATCCAGCGCCGCATGGGATTCCGGGATGGTCCCGCGCTCCGGGGCGATGTCGCGGTCGTGCCAGCAGTAGAAATCAATCTGACATTTGTTCAGAAACTCAAAAAACACATCCACGCGGCGCAGAGCGTTGTCGATGCTGTCCGAACCGTCATCCCAGGGCATCTGCATGGTGCCTTGACCAAAGGGGTCGGCACCGGTGCCGCGCATGGTGTGCCAGAACGGAGAGGCGAAGCGCAAATGTTCCCGCATGGTTTTACCGCCCACGACCTCGTCGGGGTTGTATTGTTTAAACGCCAGCGGATTGCGGGATTTGGGGCCTTCGTACTGGATCTGGGGGATGTCGAAATATTCAGACATGGTGTAAGTCTCCGGTTATCAGTTGGATTGGACGTAATGAACGTCACTTCCATATCAGAACTTTAGATGAGGTAAAATGTTTTCGTTCAAATCCTGCTTGCCATTCCCGAAAAAATCACTAGGAGACTCCCTCATGCTTTCGGGCGATTAGCTCAGTTGGTTAGAGCGCTTGCTTCACACGCAAGAGGTCACAGGTTCGAGTCCTGTATCGCCCACCACTTCCAAACCCCTGTAAAAATTGAGTTTTCAGGGGGGGTATTTTTGAGACACCTCTAAAAGCGGCAGAAGCTGGAATGTCACCCTGACCCCTTTGCGCTCGTTATTCAACCGCGTGGCACCCGCCTCCCCCACCTATCTGGACTACCTGAGGAACGTCCCGCTCCGCGATTAAAATATTGTTGACCGCAAACCGTTTTCTGAAGAAGAGCTGGAGGCCATCCTTAAGGCAGTCGATAAAGCTATCCTGCTGCGGGGGGGCGTCATCACCGCGATCTGCACTGGGATGCGTGAGGGGGACTGCTCCACCTTGCAGTTGAAGTCGGCTACAGTGATGAATGCAGAGGGCTGCCGGAATGTGTATTTACCGGAAGGTGACTGGATTGATTTTTGGTCGGGTGAGGTACTGCCGGGTGACGGTTGGCTGTTGAAGGTGAGCCATCCTCTGGATACCTGCCCCGTGTATATTCGAAAAGGCGCGGTACTGCCCGTGTACCCCCATCCGGTGTCACACACCGGAGAAATGCTGGACGCGGAGATTATGGAATGTTCGTTTACCGGAGTTGCCGCGTCCGAGTCCCCCGCAGATCGGCTGCTAGTCATGTAGTCATTTCCGGAGGGGTGACAGGATCGGTCATGCGGTTCCGATAGGCGCGGGGGGAAAGCCCGTTGAAGCTGCGGAAGGCTTTGGAAAAATGGAAAGGATTGGCGTAGCCAAGCCGGTCGGCGATTTCCTGGACCGGGGTATCCTCCTGATCAAGCCATTCGGAGGCTTTGCGCAGTCGCAGGCGGTTGAAGTATTTGAGCGGAGAGACTCCGGTGGCACGCCGGAATTCGGCACTGTAGTGGGAGGGAGACATACCGGCTGCACGGGCGCAGTCTGCCAGGCGGACGGGTTGGTGGAGGTGTTCCCGCATCCAGTCCACACTGCGCTCAATGCGCCGCTCCAAATGCCGTGCGTTCGGGTCCTCGGGCGCCCGGGTCGCAATGGCTTCGCTCAGCAGAGCTTGGGCCTCGGCAGTCATTCGGAGCAAAGAGAGGTCCGTTCCGCCGTCATCCACCCTCCGCCAGAGGCTCTCAAAGCGTTCCGCCAGTTCTGCGGGATCTTCCACCCGCCAGCGGGTCAGCTTCGAATCGCCCTTGCTGATCCACGTATCCCACGCCTGGACACCGGAGCCCGCGAGGTGCAGCCAGTAGATCCGCCAGGGATCTTTCAGATGCGCACCGTATGCGTGCGGAATGCCGGCGGGAATCCACAAGAGACTCCCGCGGTCGAGATCCAATGACTCATTCTCCGATTCCACCCATCCGCGTCCCCAGACACATAAAATCAGGATGGCGCTGGGAATCCCTTCCGGACGCGACACGCGGTGCCCGGTGGTTTTCGGAAAAAAACCGGTGTCTGTCACCACCAGCTCCCGACACACGGGCAGATCCTGCGCCCGCCGCGCCAACTCCGCCGGCAGGAGAAAGAGGCGTTGGTTCGGAAAGCCGTCTGGTTTTATTTTCATAATAATTGATATGTTTATCGTAATATTAGGAATTCACAATGTTATTTTTATCAGCTAGATTGTGAAATTATATAAGTCAGTCGTAAGCATCCCTATCGAGAAATCAGCATGAACTCAAAACCCGTCCTCGCCTGGTCCGAAATGGTCACCCTGCCCACCTATGGGATTGGGGATCCGAATCCGAACCCGATGTTTCTGGAAAAACGTGTGTACCAGGGCAGCAGCGGAGCGGTGTATCCCTATCCGGTGATCGATAAAATTGCCGACACGCCCGGGGATCGTACCTGGACGGGGGTGTTTCTGGAGAATGAGATCCTGAAGCTGATGATCCTGCCGGAACTGGGTGGGCGTCTGCACTACGCCATCGATAAGACCAACGGCTATCGCATGGTGTATCACAATCAGGTCATCAAACCGGCACTGGTGGGCTTGACCGGCCCCTGGATCTCCGGGGGCATTGAATTCAATTGGCCGCAGCATCACCGTCCCTCCACCTACGGGCCGGTGGACTGGACGATTGAAGAGCATGAAGACGGATCGC
>PXDP01000491.1 GCA_003565035.1 PVC group bacterium
GCCCTCCTCAAAACCCATTTCCCCACGCAGTACACCGGCCGGTATGCACGCTTCGGCTCCCCCTACAACAGCGTACTCCGCGGACAACAGCCCGGCGACCCTAAAGACGAAGCCTGTTTCGAAGCCTGCGCCAGCCGCTGGGCCACCGTCATGGACGACAGCCAAACCCGCGGCCTGCATCTCGTCACCGAAGCTAAATACGGCATGGGCACCCGCGACGGGACGCTTCACCTCACCCTCGTCCGCTCCCCGGTCACCAACGGAGAAGACTACGATACCCGCCGCATGTACCCCGAAAGCAACCGGCAGCTCAAGTTCCGCGAGAAATGCACCGACCAGGGCCGTCACACCATCCGCTACGCGCTGGGTGGACATTTCGCCGGTCAGCCCGCCGCCGAAACCGCACCGGCACTCGCGGATATCCTCTACACCCCTCTGCTGCCCGCCGCCCAACCCGCAAACGCTGGTTTCCTGGGCATCGACGGGGCAAACTCTCTGCTCCCCTGCTGGAGTAAACCCCTGGAGAATGGCCGCTGGATACTCCGTTTGCACGAAACCCTCGGACAACAGGGAACCGCCACCCTGCGCATTGCAGAAGGATGGACCGTGACCCGCACCCGCCTCGCTGAAGACGAAACCACCCCCTGCGACGGCACCGTCACGTTCCGTCCCTACGAAATCGTCAGCCTGATATTCACTCCGGATTGATCAAATCCGGCGGCGGATCGTCGCCGAACATGACATCGTGAAGCATTTCCTTCACGGCATCGACCCCCTCGCCCAGTTCCGCAATCACCGGCAGCGCCTCCAGTCCCGTCTCCTCCAGGAAACGGGCCAGGTTTTCGTCTGCGGCCGGCTCATCCATTTTATTGGCCACAATCCGGAACGGCCTTTTGCCCAACTCGGGGTTGTACAGACGGAGTTCATCGCGCAGCGATTCAAAATCCTCCAGCGGATCCCGGCCTTCCATTCCGCCCATATCCAGCACAAACAGCAACAGCCGGGTGCGTTCAATGTGCCGTAAAAACTCATGCCCAAGACCGATGCCTTCGTGGGCACCGTCGATCAATCCCGGAATATCCGCAATGCGGGCCCGGCGAAAATCCTCAAACTCCAATGTGCCCAGTATCGGATTACAGGTGGTGAAGGGATAATTGGCAATTTTGGGATGCGCCTGCGTCAATTTCGTCAGCAGGGTGGATTTCCCCGCATTGGGATACCCCACCAGCCCCACATCCGCGATCAGCTTCAGCTCCAGCCAGAGAATCTTCTTTTCTCCTTCGGTTCCAGGCGTGAACTCCCGGGGGGCCTGATGCGAGGAGGTTTTAAAATGGATATTGCCGAGACCGCCCTTGCCGCCCTGCGCCACATTCAGCTCCTGACCATCCTCAAGCACCTCACCAATCACCGGACCATCCTTGCGGTCCAGCCGCACCACCGTGCCGCGCGGAACCTTGACAATTAAATCCTGCCCCCGCCGGCCCGTGCACTGATTCGTGCCCCCATGCTCACCGATTTCCGCCTTCTGATGCGGATGATCATACAAATCCAGCAGCGAATCCGTCTGCACATCCCCCTTGAGAATCACACTCCCGCCGTCTCCGCCGTCTCCGCCGCTCGGCCCGCCAAAAGGCACAAACTTCTCACGGCGAAAATATACGCCGCCGTCCCCGCCGTCCCCGGCAGTCACATACAGCTTGACTTGATCTCTGAACAATATTGGTTTCATGATTTTTCCCACAAAAAACGCGGGTCATCAAGACCCGCGTTTTTCCAGCTTATCCGGAAACCGGATTAATTTACGCCCGCTTCGACCGCTTCAGCGGCTTCGCGGATATTGATACGCCGCCCGTCGCGGTCAAAATACACTTCGCCGTCTTTCAGCGCAAACAGCGTGAAATCGCGGCCCTGGCCGACATTGCGGCCGGCGTGCCATTTGGTGCCGAGCTGACGAATCAGAATGTTGCCGGCAATGACTTTCTCACCGCCAAAACGTTTCACACCGCGGCGCTGCGCATTACTGTCGCGGCCGTTCTTACTGGTGCCCTGTCCTTTTTTATGTGCCATGGATCAATTCTCCTTCGTAAAACACAAAGCCTTAAGCCAGTGCCTTGATTTTAATTTTGGTCAATTCCTGACGGTGGCCCATCCGGCGTTTATAGCCCTTGCGGCGTTTCTTTTTGAAAGCAATCAGCTTCGGACCGCGAAAATGTTCCATCACTTCCGCTTTGACCACTGCCGAGGCCAGGTCTCCGCCCAAAGCAAGACCGGCATCACCGGAAAGCGCCAAAACCTTGTCAATCGTCAGCTCACCGCCAACTTCAGCGTCAAGACGCTCAATGGTCAGCACATCGCCTTCAGAGACTTTGTACTGTTTTCCACCGGTTTCAATAACTGCATATGCACTCATGATTCAATATTCCTGGGGTAAATCGTTGTCGGGCTTTCACCCGAAAGGGAGGCGAGTCATTACGGCAAATTCCCCCGGTCTGTCAAGCTCTCCCGCAAAAAAACTTTGCAGGCTTCGCACTCTTCCGGTATGCATCCGTCCATGTCCGAACGCCTCACTCAACATCCTGTCCGCCAGGGCCCCCGCTGGGTCACATGGATCCCCGGAATCCTGCACCTCGTCTTCGCCATTGTCCTGGGCGCAACCGCCCCGCGCACCTGGGAGCTTCCCGAGTCCCCGGGGACCCCGTATCTGCGGCTGTGCCGTGCTCTTCCGGCACATGGCGGGCCTATTCTCCATCTCCTCCTGACTCTGGCGTTGCTCTGGGGGGCCGGAAAACTAGTCCGGGCACTGCTGCCTCCCAAATCACCGGCGGCCACCGGCACCCTCGCCCAGTCCCTCGGGAGCAGCACGCTGTTCATCGCACTCACGCCATGGTTTCAGGAACTGCTTTATCCAAATACGCTCCTCCCCGCGCTGACCGCCCTGACCTGGGCACAGCTGACCCTCCTGCACAGCCTTTCACCCGGCAAACACCCACTCGCGGCTCTCTCCGGACTTCTGAGTGGACTGACAGCCGGACTGTCCTTCTATGCCGGCCTGGGAATCGTTCCACTGGGAATCTGGATGCTCACCGACCTGTTCCGTAAAACAGAACAGGCACTTCGCCGCATCGCTTTTTTCACCGCCGGCATGGTCATTGCGCTTCTCCCATTTGCCCGTGAGATCCCCGAACGTGTCCGGGAGGCCCCCTTCGCACCGGAGGACTGGACCCGGTCTCTCACCCCTCTTTTCACCGCCTTCGGTGTCGGCGGACTGCTCCTCCTCCTCCTTGGACTTCTCGTGGGCACCCTGCAAAAAAACCGCATTTTGCTGACGCTTATTCTCAGCACCGGTCTCCTGCTCAAAGCCGGCCATGTCGCAATCGGCTCCCCAAACCCTCTCCAGACCGGTGCCATCCTCTTCTATCCCGGTCTCCTCTGCGCATACGGAATTTTCCGGATTCTCAAAGGCGTTGAATCCGGTGTCCATGCCGTAAACCCCGCCAAAGCCAAATCCATCACCCTCCTCATGCTCATCCTCCTCCTGGTCGGCCTCAAAATCTGGGCCGCCGTGCTTCTTCGCCAAATGTGACTTTTTTTCATTTATCCATTGCCTCAGCATCCAAATCCTGACATAGAGAGCCGCACTATGGGACAACAACTCAGAAAAATCGTAAAACGCAAAGCGCGCAAGCGCCAACTCAAACGGAAAAAAGCCGAGGCGAAAGCCTCTGCCTGATCCCCGTACACCATCAGGCCGGTTCTCCATCATGCGTGTCAAGCCGCCCCTGAAGCTTCTTCTCTGCACCCTGCTCCTCGCGAGTACAGGGTGCAGAACTACGTCCGGTCACCGCCCCCCCTCCGCCACCCGGCCCCGGTCCGCGGAGATCTCGCCTCTTCGCACCGAGCTTCTCCTGCTGAATATTGCCGAAGCTTCCGGATGGGTCGCGTTCACGGACTCCTCCACGGATGCGGAGGACACCGAGGACTACCGCATCCTCATTCAGCGGGAATCCACCGGGGAGATCCTCTTTGAAAGCAGTATCCCACTGGCCCGGGGGCTGCGCACCCACGGATTCGAAATGAGCCGTGAGGATGCCCGCCTCCTCAACATTGCATCCACTGTGGATGCCGGAATCCTCCCGCCCCTCCAGCATATCCAGGCGGAACCCGTGACAGACCGGGACGTGACCGCCCCCGCCCCTGCGGAGCCTGAAGAGTCCATCTCTGTGCTCACCGGTGTTCAGGTGATCGAAGCCACCAAAACCACGCTGATCCTTCAACTCGACGATCCCGAACGGCTCAACCTTGGCGGACGTCTCTTTCTGCGCACCCCGCCCGAAGTGATGCTGGATCCCGATACCGGAGAGACCCTGATTCTCTCCCGCGGTCAGATCGCCGCCCTTCTGGAGATTACAGATCTCACCGGGGACCGCGCCACCGCCACCCTTCTGAGCGGTGCCATTCCCGCCGAAGGTTATCTCGAAAAGGTGGATCCGGAGCTGTAAGATTCCCGGTGCTCCGCCGACCGACAGGTGCTATGAAAAAATCCACTCTGTTTCTTATCCTCGGTATCGCCGCCCTCTTCACACTTCAGAATCTCCGCCGCCCCCGCGTGGATCTGGAGACTCTCAGCCCACTGATTGTCCACGGAGCGGACAACACCTTTGCGGACCTCTCCGCCCGGAGCGAATGGGTCCTCGTTGACTTCTGGGCCCCCTGGTGCGGCCCCTGCGCCCGCCTGAAGCCCGAACTCAGCGCCCTCGCACCGCTCTACGAGAACAAAATCGACTTCCTCGCGATGAACGTCGATGAAACCCAGGCCACCGCCGGCTTTTTCGGCATCAGCGGCATCCCGGCCCTGGTCCTGCTGCGCAACGGCGTGGAAGTGGACCGTTGGACCGGATTTGCCCCTAAAAATGTTCTGCAACATTGGCTCGACGGGCACGTCCGCGAAAGCTAAACCTGCGGACATGATTGAATTTCTCGAAGGCACGCTCATCGAAAAGCATCCCACCCACGTGGTCCTCCAATGCGGAGGGATCGCCTTCCGTCTGCCCATTCCCCTCTGCGCCCACGACAGCCTCCCGGCACCGGGTCACAGCACCCGCGTACTCACGCATCTGGCCGTCCGGGAGGACGATCTCACTCTTTTCGGATTCGCCACCGAAGAGGAACGCCTCATGTTCGAACGGCTCATTCTCGTTTCCGGCATCGGCCCCAAACTCGCCCTCACCGCTCTCAGCGGCATGAGCATCCGCGAGCTGAAAACCGCCATTGTCGAAGGCGATGTTAAACGCCTCAGCAGTATCTCCGGCATCGGCAAAAAAACCGCCGAACGGATTGTCATCGAACTCCGGGATAAAATCGGCAAAGCCGAAATTATGGCCCTTTCCTCCGGGGAAGGCCCCGTAAACACAAGACTTCGCGATGCCATTCTCGCTCTCGTGGCCCTCGGATTCAAACAGCAGGATGCCAAATCCCTTATCGATAAGGTTCCCGGCCGGGACGATCCCGATGTCAATGTCGATGAACTCATCCGCCGCGCCCTCGCCACCCGATGACCGGCATCGACACCCTTCTCGCTCACCCCACCCTGCCCCGGCCCGGTGCAAACATCGGTCTCCTTGCCCACGCCGCATCCCTCACCCATGATGGCGAGCACACCGCCCACGCGCTGAACCGCCGGCCGGAATGGACCCTCACCCGCCTCTTTTCCCCCGAACACGGATTCTTCAGTACAGGCGCCGCCGGCGAAAAAATCGAAGCCGCCCATCATGCAGATCTGAACCTCCCCATTCACAGCCTTTACGGGAAATACCGTTCCCCCCCGCCGGAATGGCTCGAAGACCTGGATCTTCTGGTCATCGATCTGCAGGACCTTGGTGTCCGCTGTTACACCTACGCCTCCACATTGCAGAATGTCCTGCACGCTGCGGCCGAAACGGCCTGTCCCGTCCTGGTGCTCGACCGGCCCACACCGCTTGCCGGCATCACCGACGGCCCGAACCTTGACCCCGCCCTCCGCAGTTTCGTGGGGCAAATTCCCCTCCCCCTCGTCTACGGACTCAGCCAGGGCCCCCTGGCACGCTGTCTCCAGAAAACCGACCCCCGTCTCCAAACCCTGCACCTTACCGTCATTCCCGCCGACACCGCCTCCGAATCCGTCTGGTACCCCCCCTCTCCCGGACTCCCCAGCCGAACCTCCGCCATGCTCTATCCCCTTACCGTCTGGTGCGAAGCCATTCCGGAGGTCAGCGTTGACCGCGGCGGCCGCCGTTCGTTTCAGCTCTGGGCCATGCCGGATCTCAAGCCAGAAGCCCTTCTCAACACCCTCCTCCTGGAAGGGGTAAACGCGGCACCCGCCATCAGCCCGGAAGGATGGCCTGCCGTACAGTTCACGCTCAACGGACAGCCCTATTTCCCGGTCCGCAATGCGGTCCGTTTGCTCACCGCCCTCCGCGACCAGCTTGGAACCGCCCGATTATTTCAGGCGGAGGGAGCCCGGCCTGAATTTTTTGATAAACTCATGGGCACATCTGAACTCCGCACAGCGCTCGAAGCCGGCAGAACCGCCGAAGACATATGCGCTTTATTTTGACCAGGCATCCGGCGGCAGTACTTTCCGCAGGATCTCCTCGACCGCCTCCAGCGGGAACGGCTTATGCAGAAATCCTGCAATGGTCTCCGGATCAAACTGGGCCAGACTCTGTTCCTCATTATATCCACTCATGATAATCACCGGGATCCTGACGAAATTTTTTCTCAGCGAGGCATGTACTTCAACCCCTCCGATCCCGGGCATCGTCAAATCCAGCAAAATACAGGAGCAGGCCTCCGCCGTATCCGGAAAAGCCTCCAGAAAATCTTCGCCGCTCCGGGCCGTGTTCACCTCAAAGCCCCACCGGGCCAAAACCCGTTGCAACGTCTGGGTAATTAAAAGCTCATCATCCACAATCCAGATCAATCCCTGACCGGTTGGCATCGGAATCGAAGAACTCCGCCGGCCTGTTGACACTTCCGCTGCCCGCGCGGGAAACAAAAACGTGAACGTGGTGCCGGCATTCAGCGCGGAGGTAACCGACACCCCGCCGGAGAAGGTCCTCACAATCCCCATCACCTCCGAAAGCCCCAATCCCCGCCCTTGAAATTTTGTAGAATAAAACGGATCAAAAATCCGGTCCCGGACATTGGCGGCGATCCCCGTCCCGGTATCTTTCACGCTCAGCTCCACATATTCACCCGCCTTGAGAGGGGCCCCCGAAATCACCGCACCAAAATCCTGTTCCGAACACGTCCGCCGCCGGGTGGAGATTTCCAGGGTAATTGAATGCTCCCCCCGGGCCTCCACCGCATTTTTCAGCACGTTCCGAAGCAAATCACGAAACAAACCCGCATCTCCACCCATAATGAGGTCCGGAGCCTCCAGAGAAAAATGCAACGGCAGATCCCCCGTAATCTCTTTGAGCGAACTCTCAATCGCTTTCAGCTGCCGGTCCACATAAATATCTTTAAGCAACACCGATTTTTTCCCCGCGAAGGTCAGCATCTGATCACACAGCTTGGCCGCCCGGGCACCGCTGATCTGAATATCCCGCAAATGCTCGTGAATCGGTCCCCCTTCCCCCCCGCTCTGCAAATCCGCGATATACGCACTCCCCATCATCGCCTGCAGTATATTATTAAACTCATGGGCAAATCCCCCCGCCAACGAACCGATGGCCTCCTGATTAAGCTGCTTCAATTCCTGTTCGCGTTCCCGGTGAGTTGCCTTTGTCCCTCGTTGCTGTTCCTCATAGCCTGCTTCAATCCGTGACATCAGCGTCCCCGCCACCAAACCAAACATCACAATAAGCAACACCACCACCGAGCGGACATAAATAC
Organism: PVC group bacterium; assembly: GCA_003565035.1. Lineage (GTDB taxonomy): Bacteria > Verrucomicrobiota > Kiritimatiellia > SS1-B-03-39 > UBA6053 > PXAS01. Next base: position 7,876 of record PXDP01000491.1, read on the forward strand.
TCCGCTCCGGAAAGTCCCCGGTCAAAAGACCCACAAACGTCGCATCCGGGAACAACACCGAGCTTAACCACGCATCCAGCACCCAGGCTGCCGCACCAAAAAGCAGTGCGATCACAACAATACGGGATGAACTCTTGAAAACCATCCCGGAATCATGCCAATTTTTCCGTCGTTTACAATCCTAAACACCGCAGACTTGTATAAACGCCACTATGCCGTAAACATAAAAAACAATCATCATGATCGAATCCCGCTCCCACCGCGAACAGACCGAGGATCTCACCCTCGCCCCATACGCCTGCC
>PXDP01000272.1 GCA_003565035.1 PVC group bacterium
GAGCAGAATAAACAGTGAGGTGCTGTCCAGCGGGAGACGTTCCACCGCCAGAGCCTGCAGGCTGGGCCAGAAACTTGCCACCGAACAGCCGCCTAAAAAGAGCAGCCCATAAAACACGACACCGGGGGGGACACCCGGAAACAGAAGACTGACGCCGATGCCCAGCAGAATCGAACCGCGGACAAAGCGCAGCAGATGCCTCTGCGGAACCCACAGGCCGCCGCCAAACCGGGTGGCGATCATGCCCAGTGAAAACAGGGCGGCCGCGACACCGGCCATGCGCGGACTGCCCTCATGCACCAACTGCACATAACTGGCGGTCCAAAACGTAAAAACGCCCTCCGCCGCTCCACCAAAAAACATCAGCGTACTGAAAAGCCAGAATCCGCGATGACGGAGAATTTCCGCTTTATGCCCCCAGACATCCCGCATGGGGATCCGTACCCGTCCGGCTCCGGTTTTCCGCAAAAGCAAAAACAGGCTCCCGCAAAGCAGGCTGACCCCGCAAATGATCAGGATCAGCGGCCGCCAGGTTCCGGTGCGGGACAAAATTTCACCCCCCGTCAGCATGGTCAGCAACACCCCCACGGACCAGAATCCGTTAATAATATTGAGGTAGCGCCCCGCATCATCGCGGTGCAATTCTTCGACCAGAGGGTTAATCAGCGCTTCGATCACCCCGCCGCCGATCCCCATCAGTGCCAGCGCAAGCAGAACGGCCGCATAGACGGGAGCCTGACTGTAGAGCAGCAAGCCGCCCCCCAAAAAAAACGACGCCCCCGCCAGGGCCCGCACTTTGCCCAGATGAGCCGCCAAAAAGCCGCTGACCAGCAGGGTCATAAAAATCAGTGCACTCCGGGCCACCTCCAGTGCACCGGCACCGGCCAATCCGAACCCCAGTTCACGGCTCAGGGTGACGAGAATAATCGGCGTGGCGGTCGCGCTGGCCGAGTAGGCCAGAAAGCCAAGACAGGCCGCGTAATCCAGCGGATGAAAATGTAGCCGTTCCCGTTTCAAGCTGTCCCCACCACTTTAATTCCGAGCCACTGCTCAATATCCGGAGTCCGAAACCGGGCCGTCCCCGCAAATCGCGGGAACCGAACTGAATCCGACTCCAAGACGCGTGGCGCCCATTTCGAGATAGGCCTCAGCCGTCGCCCGGGTCCGAATGCCGCCGGAAGGTTTGACCTGTATCCGGCCGGCCGCGGTTTCTACCATGCAGCGGACCACCTCCGGGCTGGCCCCGTCCCCGTTGAATCCGGTGGATGTTTTCACAAAATCCGCGCCCGCTTCAATGCAGATTTCCACCAGGTTCCGTACGGAATCCAAATTCAGATGCACCGATTCAAAAATTACCTTCAGCGGAATACCGGCAGGGCGGGCAACCTCGGCCACACCCTGAATATCCGCTTTGACCTCATCCCAAAGTCCGGAACGGACCCAACCAAAATTGGCCACCATATCAATTTCATCCACGCCGAATGCGACATATCTGCGGGCTTCATCCGCCTTGGATTCCGGCAATTGATCCCCGTGTGGAAAGCCCAGAACCACACACAGACCAATTCCGTGCTCCCGGCAAACCGGCTTGACCAAGGGCAAATCCGAAGGACGCACGCAGAAGGTGGCCGGACGGTAAGGGATGCAAAGCTCCATCGCCTCCCGCACCTCCTGAAGATTCATTTCCGGTTTCAGAATCGCGGCGTCCAGCGTTTGGTTGACAGGTATCATCAGGGCCTTGAGATGTGAATCACCGGCAGGGTCATCGGTTGTTGAAGGAAAGGAGCCAAGGTGGGTTCTGGCTGGGGCTGAGAGGCAAATTCCCGGTCCTGCTGGACAAAATTCGGGTCAAAATCAGGGAGGGGAAACAGGAAACGTTCCGGTAACTGCGTCGTAAACGCATCCCGGTGGACAAGTTCGGAGGTCTGAAGGGTATTCATATCCGCATTGGCGGCGAGGGTCATTCCCTGCTCAGCCTCCAAAGCCACGTCGATAGATTCGGCCAACTCGTTGCGAAGCATTTCGCGGTGTGTGAGCACACTCAGACCCAGCATGATCACAACCACAGCGGTCATGCGCACCCAGGCGGGCAGGAGATGTGCATTTTGAAACGACAGACGCTGTCCGAGCGTTTTATGATCCGAAATCGAAAGGCGGACCGAACGGCAGAGACGTTCGGGGAGACGGGGGTCCGGCGTTTCATACTGCTTAAGCCCCATCAGTTCTTTGACCAGAAGCTGCTGTTCAAAGGCCTCTTTCAACTGCGGGTCGTTCTTCAGTTGTTCCTGAAGCGCCTCTGGAATTGAATCCAGAGGAGTTCCGGCATACTGGATTAGCGTTTCTTCATTCATGCGACATTAGATCTGAGAGTTCGGCTTGGAGTTGTTGACGGGCGTAAAAGAGACGGGAACGAACCGTTCCGGGAGAACAGTCCAGCGATTCCGCAATCTCATTGTGTGGGATGCCCTGAATATCATGCATCACCACAACAATCCTATGTTTGTCAGACAGCGTCTGCAAGGCGGTGTTCAATTTTTTTTGCAGCTCGTTCAGGTTGGTCTGGTGAAGAGGTGTATTGCCGGAAGCCAGCTCCACAAACGCGGGATCGCGCTCCAGACCCAGATCCACATGATCCAGACTGAGGGCGGATTTCCGCTTGCGCTTTTTCACAAAATTAATGGCCCGGTTCACCCCAATACGGTACACCCAGGTGTAAAAGGAAGACTGCCCCCGGAATTTCGGCAGGGATTGATAGGCCTTCAGAAAGACTTCCTGAAGCAAATCCTCGGCATCCTCTTTGTTACTGGTCATGTGGTAGAGTAAGGCATAGATACGGCCGTGATAACGCTGCATCAGTTCATCAAACGCCTGAAGATCGCCGCCACGGGCCGCTTCGACCAGCTCAGTGTCCGGAGGAGTGATTTCTTCCTGAGTCATTCGCCCCTCCCCTCTCCATTCAGAGCCTGTTCCAATTTCCCCTGTTCCCGTTTGCGATGCGTCAACTCCAAAAACAAGTTATAGGTGGCAACAAAGGACGGGAAAAGATTGCTGAGAATGCCCACCGAATCATTTTTCCCAAAGATAAAATAGCTCAGCAGCATAAAGCTGCCCACCAGGCTCATGATCCAGTACCCAATAGGGATCACGGGCCGTCCGGCCTTGCGGGAATAATGCATCTGCACAAACCAGCGCCCGGTGAACATCAGGGCACCCGCAAACCCCCAGAGTTTCCAGGGGGTAATGAGCATTTCGATATTCAAAAACGGGAGAGTAAAGGTCATGAGTCCGTCGAAGTGGATGTAAATTCAGGATGTGTGGGTATACCGGTTTCCCGGGCAGATGGCAAATGTGTTTTCGAGGAGACCATCCTGCCGTCCTCGAGGTGAACCACGCGCTGACACCGGGCCGCCAGTGAGGGATCGTGCGTGACAACCACCAGACAGCGCTTCCGCTCCCGGCTGAGCGAGAACAAATCATCGAGAACCCGGTTGCCGGTCTCCGCATCCAAATTGCCGGTCGGTTCATCCGCCAGCAGAATATCCGGATCGTTGATCAGGGCCCGGGCGATGCCCACCCGCTGCTGCTCGCCGCCGCTGAGTTCCATCGGACGGTGGGTAAGCCGGTGACCCAGCCCCACCCGGTCCAACAGCCGCCGGGCCTCATCGCGGGCACGGGGCCCCGGACTGCCCCAGCGGCGAAGCGACCGTACAGGCATCAGCACATTCTCCAGCACATTCAGATCCGGCATGAGGTGATAGCTCTGAAAGACAATCCCGATTCGCCGCGCCCGAAACGCGGCCCGGCGGGATTCCGGCCAGCGGTGAAAGGGCTGGCCCTCGACATACATTTCTCCGGCACCGGGGGTATCCAGTCCGCCCAGCAGATGCAACAGCGTGCTTTTGCCCGCCCCGCTCGCGCCCATGATGCACACCTGTTCGCCGGCCTCGATCCGCATGGAAATTCCCTTCAGAACCTCCACCCGCCCTTTGGGCATCAGATAGGATTTTTCCAAATCCCGGGCCTCCAGCAATACGGCTTTATCCGACATGACGCATCGCCTCCACCGGATTTTTCCGTGCCGCCAGCCAGGCAGGCACACTGCCACCGAGCAGGCACAGCCCCAGAACCAGGCCCACCACGCGGAGAATATCCCCGACCCGGGGTTCGGAGGGCAGCTCACTGAGAAAATACAGCTCCGCCGGCAGCACATCATGCTGCAGCAGGCCGGAAATCAGATCCAGAATATCCTGACGGAATTCCAACACCAGCAAACCCGTTCCCACGCCGAAGGCGATCCCCAGAATGCCTTCAATCAGTCCGTACCACATAAAAACCCCCATAATCGTCCCATTGCGGAAGCCCATCGATTTCAACAGCCCGATTTCCTGCGTTTTCTGAACCCCCACCATGATCAGAGTGCTGGAGATCAGAAAACTGGCCACAATGGAAATAACCGCCAGCAGGAAAAACATCATATTTTTCTCCATGGAGAGCGCGTTGAACAGAACCTGATTCATCCGCATCCAGCTCATTGCCTCCAGACGGTAATCGGTTAAACTCCGCAGCTCTCCGGCCAGATGTTCGGCCCGCATGAGGTCCCGACCCAGCACCATCAGCCCGTCAACTCCATCATCCACCCCCACGACATCCCGGGCGGTCTGGAGGTCTGTCAGCAAAAATTCATTGTCCACCTGAAACATCCCGACGCTGAAAACCCCCGCGATGCGCAAATCGACCGGCAGTCGCAGTTCGCCCTGATTGGCAAACATTGCCGGACTGATCACACTGATCACATCGCCGGAACGGACACCCAGCGTCCGGGCCAGTTCAAGGCCAATCAGCGCCTCCTCCTCGCGCAACGTAAAGGTGCCATCGACCAGATAGTCCGGATTGGAAGAAAGCTGCTGATATAAAAAATCCTCTCCGGGATTCACGCCCCGCAAATACGGCGCAATCATGGCACCCCGGTATTCCCCCATCACTTTGGTCAGCAAAAAAGGCGACACCGCCAGCACGTCGGGATGGGCGGCGAGTTGGGCGATCATCGGATCATCCTCCGCCAGACGATTCTGGGTGGCAAACAGGCTGACATGCGGGTGGAAACTGAGGATTTTCTCTTTCCACATGCTGTCAAAGCCGTTCATCACGGAGATGACAATAATGAGTACCGCGACCCCGAGCAAGGTCCCCAAAACCGCAAGCACATTGATGACCGAAAGCAAATGCCGTTTCGGCTTCAAGTAGGCCAGTGCCAAATACAGGGACGGAGGCATGGGGTCCTCAGGTGCTGCGGGGCTTCATCTGGGGGAACAGAATGACATCCCGGATCGCCTCACTGCCGGTCAGCAGCATGACCAGCCGGTCAATGCCGACCCCCATCCCGCCCGCCGGGGGCATACCGTGTTCGAGGGCCAGCAGAAAATCCGCGTCGAACTTCATCGCGTCTTCACCGGACTGTTCCAACAGACGTTCCCGCTGAATAACCGGATCATTCAGTTCGTTGTATCCCGGAGCGATTTCTTTGCCGCCGATGATCAGCTCAAACACATCCACCTTGGTGTCGTCATCCGCACAGGGCTTGGCCAGCGGAACCAGCTCTGCGGGCAGCCGGGTGACAAAGGTGGGCTGAATAAGCGTCTTCTCGATGCATTTTTCAAAAATTTCCTGGGTGGTTTCCACCGAGTTCCAGGCCGGGTCCACAGTGCAGCCCAGGGAACGGGCCCTGTCCTGCTGTTGTGCCAGTGGCAATTGAAAATAATCCTCACCCGCCTTGCCCAGGATCAGCGCATCGTAGGTCACCTCCTGCCACTGACTCAAATCCACCGGCTCCTGTTCCGTGCCCACCTGCAGGGTGCCCATCACGGTCTTTGCCAGATGAGTAATCATTTCCTGAACCAAAGCCTGCATACTTTCGCGATTCCCGTAGGCCTCATAGATCTCAAGCATGGTGAACTCCGGATTGTGGTTCCGGCTCAGGCCCTCGTTGCGGAAATTGCGGTTCAATTCGAACACCTTGTCAAAGCCGCCCACCAGCAGACGCTTCAAATACAGTTCCGGAGCGATGCGCAGAAACATGTCCATGCTCAGCGCATTGTAACGGGTCTGGAAGGGTGTCGCCGCCGCGCCGCCGGGAATGGACTGCATCATGGGCGTCTCCACCTCATCAAACCCGCGCCCATACAGAAACGTCCGCATTTCGCGCAGAATCGCAATCCGCGCGTCAAACACTTTGCGCACCTCCGGATTGGCGATCAAATCCAGATAACGCTGACGGTAGCGGATTTCAACATCCTGGAGTCCGTCCCATTTGTCGGGCATTGGCAGCAGCGCCTTGGACAGCAGCGTCCAGGTATCCACATGCACGGTTTTCTCACCGGTGCGGGTGACAAACCATTTCCCGGTGATGCCGATATGGTCGCCCAGATCCGCCCATTTGAATGCCCGGAACGCCTCCTCGCCGATGTCATTGAGTTTCAGGTAAATTTGGATGCGGCCGGTGCCGTCCTGTAAATGCGCAAAGACGGATTTTCCCATTTCCCGGCAGGTCATCAGACGGCCGGCAAGCCGAACCGGGGTTCCCTCTTCAAAACCCTCAAGCAGTTCGGTGAAACGACCGTCCCGCAGGAAAGCTTGACCATAGGGCGTATAACCCGCTTCTTTAAGCTTTTCGAGATTGAGCAGGCGCTGGGCGCGGAGATCGTTTTCAGATACGGGTTCGGGAGGAGTGGGGATATTTGTCATTTGAGATGATGTTCTGGAAAGGAATCAGGAAGCAAAAAGGAAAACACGCCCGGCAGAACGTGCTGATGGAGAATACCTTATAAATCTGAAGCGATATGGAGATCAGTCGCCGGTGACCTGCTGCTTCATAATTTTGCCGGGTTTAAACTTCACAACCTTGCGGGTGGGAATCGTCACGGTCTGCTCGGGTTTGTTCGGATTACGGCCAATGCGCTGTTTGCGCTCGGTCACTTCGAAAACACCGAAGTTGCGGAATTCCACATCTTCGCCCCGTGCAAGACTTTCGGTGATATAATCCAGTGTTTTCTGAATCACGTCATAGACGTCCTGTTGAATCAAACCGGTTTCGTTGGCAATCCGAACGACCAGCTCACGTTTTGTGGTGCGCTTTTGGATAGGGTCAGACATAAAATATAACTCCTGCAAATAGGGGGATGAAGTGTATCCTGCGAAATATCAATATCTTAGACCGCGAAACCCTGCAGGTCAAGCCGGAACATTTTTTCACAGAATGAAAAACCCTCTTTCCTGCACCTCAAGTGGCTGCCCGGCTGAGGCGGTCGTTGATGGCCCGTCCCAATCCGTGATTGGGCACCCGCCAGGCGATAATCTCGTCCACCTCGGCCGCGTCCAGTCGGCGCAGACAGGCAAACAGGCGGGTCGCGGCGACCTCGGGATCCCCTTCGGTGCTCAGCACCTCCACCGGACCCTTCCCCTCCGGCACCGCCGAAAAGCAGAGCCAGCCGCGGGTCCGTCCCGGAGCCGGCGGCGGCATTCGGCCGGGCTCCAGCAGGCGCAGCGGCGTTCGCGGCGCGTAATGACGGGCCAGCATGCCCGGGGACTGTTCCCCCCGCACCGCCAGCCCGGGATCATCCTCCGCCCGCCGGACATCGACCACCTCAATTCCGGGGGCAACCTCGCGCAGAACCTCCACGGGCAGGCCGCCGGTTCGGTACACCACCACTCTTCCGCGGCCCGGAAAGCCGACAACGGTGGACTCCACGCCCAATGTACACGGTCCGGCATCCAGCACCCCGGCCACCCGGTCCTGTCCCTGCATTTCCTCCAGCACATGCTCCGCGCAGGTCGGGCTGATCCGTCCGAAACGGTTGGCGCTCGGTGCAGCCAGGGGAATCCCCGCAGACACCAGGACCTTTCGGGCCACGGAGTGCGCGGGAACCCGCAGGGCGACGGTGGGCAAACCGGCCGACAGCAGTTCCGGCAGATCCGCCCGCCGCGGCATCACCAGCGTCAACGGCCCCGGCCAAAACGACTCCGCCAGGCGGCGGGCTTCCGGCGGGACCTCCGATGTCAGGGCAAACGCGGCCTCCATGTCAGGCGCATGCACAATCAGTGGGTCAAAGGTGGGCCGTCCTTTGGCCGCAAAGATTGCGGCCACCGCCCCCGCATCCAGCGCGTTGCCGGCCAGACCGTACACCGTTTCGGTCGGCCAGCCAATCAGCCCTCCTTGTCGAAGCGACGCGGAGGCCTCCTCGATGTCCTCTTCAGTGGGATACCAATGCTTCATGCCGCTCCCTATTTCACAAACCGTGGCAAAGTTCAATCCACCAGTTCGGTTATACGCCCTCACAAATCAGACAGAAAACATTACGGTTGAACCTGTCACTGCAATCAATATAGAAAAACCATGCATTTCACCCTCCCCTGTATTGGCAGTCAGTTGTTCATCAATAAAACCACCACCCCGGACGAAGCCCGCGACTGGGTTGAGTCCATGCACCGGGCCGGACTGAAACTGATCCGTCTTTTTGTGATTTGGGATCATGTCGAGCCCTCGAAAGGAACCTGGGATTTTTCAACCTATGATGCGGTGTTCGACACTGCCGCCACTTGCGGCATGGGGGTGGTACCCACGCTGATGTCGGTTTCCCCGCCCGGCTGGATGCTTAAAACCGGGGGTGCCCAGTCGGTGGCCAACCTGGAGGATGCCGCATTTCTCGAACAAAGTGGACACTACATTGAAACGGTTGTGAAACACTGGGCTCCGCATCCCGCGCTTCACTCCTGGATTCTCTGGAACGAAGCCTCGCGCATTCCGCCCGACACACCCGCCACTCGGAAAAAATTCCGTGAATACCTCACTTCCCGCTTTGCCGGGGACCTGGATGCCCTCAACCGGACACTGTTTCAAACTTACACATCCTTCGATCAAATCGGAGCATCCCGCGGGGATGGCACCATGGACCTTGAATTCTCCGGCTTTGCGGAAAAGGTATATTGGCAGGAATTTGCCGTGGCCGATCTCACCGCCCATCTCCACCGGATCGCCCATCACGTGCGCACACACGATTCCACTCATCCGGTTCATGTGAACCCCCATGGCCTCTGCAGCTATGTCCAGCATGCCGGTCAGTCCGTCTGGCGGGAGGCCGCCTGTGTCGATTTTCTGGGCTGTTCCTCCCATCCCGTCTGGCATTCCTCCCGGTTCGGCCGTGAGCGGTGGACCCGCTCGCTGGGAATCTTTGCCGATATCATGCGCTCCGCCACCCCGGATCCCGACGGAATTTTCTGGGTCACCGAACTGCAGGGCGGCACCACCCTGCACTCCGCGGATGTGGCCGACTGTCCAGCACCCGCCGAAATCGAACGCTGGTTGTGGGAGGGTATCGGCGCCGGGGCCAAGGCCTCTATTTTCTGGTGTTATAACTGGCGGGACGAAGGTTTTGAGGCCGGGGAATGGCACCTCACCCGGCTCGACGGATCCCCCTCCCCCCGCCTGCGCGCCGCCACCCGGGTCGCAAAAACGCTGGAACGCCATGCCGACTGGTTTACATCCGCCCGTCCCTATGCACCGCGCGTGTACATCCTCCGCTCCGACGCCGCCGAGCGGCTGGCCTGGGTCGAACGGCAGGACGATCCGGATCCGGCCGATCCCCGCAACCGCATGCGCCCGGCGGACAGTGCGGCCGGTGCCGCCCTGCTTCTTGCGGATCTGGGTCTGGAAACCGGCTATGTGGAGGAAGCCGGCCTGCCCGCATTTGTCGCGGACCGCGCCGGAGAGGAATTCGTCCTCCTCGCCCCGGGCCTCGAAGCACTGAGCGACGGAACCCTGGACCTTCTCAGCACGTTTGTGCAGCGCGGTGGTCACCTGATTGCCGACGGAGTCATCGGCTGGAAACATCCGACCGGACACCTGGCTCTCGAACGGCAACCGCTGTGGAAAACCCTTTTCGGGGTCCCTCTGGTGGATGTGGAGGCTTTTGCAGGAGCCCGCGAACTGTCCGCCGACCAGGCTCCGCCTGCGCCCTGGGGATACCGTGTGGTCACCGACAGCGAAACAGACACCCCCGGCCTTCTCACCCGGCACAGGCAAGGCCGCGGAAGCGCCGTCTGGGTCCAGACCTGGTTCTTTCACCGCTTTCTCCTCGATCCCGCTCCCAAAATCCGGGAATGGTTCATCAACCTACTCCCTCAAACGGCCCACGCCCCTATCCGACTGGCCCACTCCGGCCCCGGCACCCGTCTGCGCCTGCTCACGACAGAGGAAGGCTTTACCGCCGTCCTCATCGATGAAACCGGAAACGACACCCTGACGGTCACCGTTTCCATCCCCTGTCAGATCACGCTTGAAAACGGTGCCACACATCGGATGGAACCCTCTGACACACTTGACATTCATCTCAATCACAGCGGTTTGGCACTTTTATCCATTGCCAGAAGTGTCTCAAACGACTAAGGGACAGAAATATGAACCTAACCCGTCCCAAAGCCGCATTTTTCCTCAATCACCAGCGTCATCTTCAGTATGTCTACCGCGAACCGCAACACGATGCGGTTCTCGAACGTTGCTCCATTCACCCCGTGATCATCAACCGGTCCAATTTTGAGGAACAGGTTGAGGGGCTTCAGGATATTGAGTATATTTTCTCCACCTGGTCCATGCCGGATTTATCCGAAGAAGACATTCGCAAGCTGCCAAATCTCAAAGCGGTTTTTTATGCGGCCGGTTCTGTGCAGGGGTTTGCCAGGCCCTTTCTCAAGTGCGGGGTGAAGATTTTCAGTGCCTGGGCGGCCAACGCGATTCCGGTTGCTGAATTTACCCTCGCCCAGATTCTGCTGAGCTGCAAAGGATATTTCCGGAACACCCGCAGTTGCAACACCTGGGAAGAGCGCACCGGCGGCCAGCTGCACTCCGGGCTGGGAATTTACAACAACTCGGTGGCCCTCATCGGATTCGGAATGATCGGCCGCAAGCTGGCGGATCTGCTCCGTCCGTTTCATATGGATGTGATGGTGGTCGATCCCTATGTGACCGACGAGGTTCTCGCCGGTCATGGCTGCCGCCGCGCCGGCCTTGAAGAGGCGTTCGAAACCGCATATATTATTTCGAATCATTTACCGAATCTCCCCTCAACCAAAGGCATGCTGAATGGCGATCTCTTCGCCCGCATGCGCAGCGATGCAACCTTCATCAATACCGGCCGCGGCGCCCAGGTGGTGGAGGCGGATCTGATTCAGGTTCTGAGTGAACGCCCCGACCTCACCGCTTTGCTGGATGTGACCTATCCCGAACCGCCGGAAAAAGGCTCCGCGTTTTACGAGTTGCCCAATGTGCAACTCAGTTCGCATATTGCCGGCTCGATCAACCAGGAAGTCGTGCGCATGGCGGATTACATGATTGAGGAATACGACCGGCTGCTTCAGGGTGAACCCACCCGTTTTGAAGTCACCGAAACCCTCCTGCAGACCATGGCCTAAAAATCGCGCCGGACCAGGGTCCGGTGACCGATCCACAGGGGCAGTCCGCCCGCCAGAAACGACACGAGGATGATGTAGGCTGTGGTCATGGGCAATGCCATACCCGTAACCGCCGCCGGAAACCGTCCGACCGTCATGAGGTGGGCCACAATTCCGGGCACCAGCACCAGCAGGATCACGGTCAACAGGGTCAAAATCAGATTCAAGGTCCCGCCATATCCGCTTAAAATTTGCGTGGGGGTTTTGGCTTCAATGTCCATGAACACCGCGCCAAGACCGGTGGCCATGCCTGCCAGGGCAAGCGAAACACTGGGCATGAGCACCAGGGTCAGCCGCCGGCTGAACTCCGGGACGTTGAGCATGCTGTTGGATAAACTCGCCAGCGTCAGGCTGATTGCAATCAGGCTGGCACCGGCCAGAACAAATTTAATCATCATCAGCCGGGAAAGACTCTGCGGGGCCAGCCCGACCATCCACAACATCCGGCCCTCCTGACTCAACTGCGGATACACAAACCGCGAACTCAGCGAACTCATCACCGCCGAGAGACTGAACATGTTTAAAAACGAAATCAGGTTTGCCCAGGTCGGGTCCAACTGATCGTAGCCGAGCGACCCCAGATTAAAGAAATAGAGCCCCAGCAATCCAAAAAAGATTAAAAACTGGGTCCACTGCGAAGGATCCCGCAGAAAAATCAGCAAATCTTTAAACAAATAGGCCCGGACAGCTCCGCCGCCGGACAGACTCCACTGGACCACCCGTGACAGCCGGGAGGCCCGGGTGGCCAAATCGCTGGCGGCGGTCAGATGACGCTGCATGCTGCCCGGATACAACCACCCCCCGACTCGGGCCACCGTCATGGAAAGCACACCGACTGAACTGACCAGCAGCACCAAGAACAGCAGTGCCCGCTGGGTGTCCCCTGCGGCCATGCCAAGAACGCCCTGGGCCATCCACCAGTTCGGCAGCAGCGGATTGGAGGCCAGGCTCAGGCCCGGCACCATCCGCACCATCACCACAAATTCATCGCTCCGCTGTTCGCGGATCTGATCCAGATACGTCAGGGCGCCAAACACCATGCGCACCAGTGTCAGAAAAGCCATCGCCCACAGAAACCGGTTTCGCCATCGGCCGAGCAGACGGCTCAACACCGACAGCACCCCCTGAAACAGAAGCATCACCAGGATGCCCAGACCTGAGAAAACCATCACAAACGGCAGCGAATAGGCCACCGCCCAGAACAGCATGGTCCAGGACCACTGGCGGTAAATACCGAAGGCTCCGATGAACGGAACAATGATAAAAAAGAACGCCCAACTGCTCATCAACATGGTCTGCAGGGTTTTGAAATAGAACAGATCCCGCATGGGTACCGGCCAAGTCAGCAGCCGCCGGGTTTCAGCGGACTGATACAGATTTCCGTATCCAGAGACCGCCCCGGACAGCATCAACATTACCCCAAGCCCCATAAAAAACAGGGTAAACATTCGCGGAATCAGGTAAAACGCCACGCCACCCAGCCGGTACAGAAAATCGAATGCCTCATAAAACAGCCAGCTCAACCCGAAAAGCCAAGAGGTCATAAACGTGCCGATCACCAACACCTTCAATGACGGCTGCTCGTGGACATGCTGCACCGCATGACGGAGTTCGTAGAGGTGGTTTCGAATCAGAAGCAGGGCCGGTCGCATGGTGTCTCCTCAGTGCATGGTCAGCCGCAGGAACAAATCCTCCAGACGCTCCGTGCGCTCCGAAGCGGCGTGCAGTTCGGACAGCGTGCCGCAGGCGACGAGCCGGCCCTGATCGATGATACCAATCCGGTCGCCGATCTCTTCGGCGATCGCGAGAATGTGAGTGGTCATCAGCACCGTCATCCCGCGGCGGGTGTGCTCGCGCAGCAAATCTTTGATCAGGCGGATGCTGTGGGGATCCAGACCGATAAACGGCTCATCCACCAGCAGCACTTTGGGCTCGTGCATCAGGGTCGCCGCGTAAATCACCCGCTGGCGCATCCCGTGCGACAAATCCTTGGTCAGGGTGTGGGCCCGGTCCAGCAGCCCGAAAATTTCCAACTGCCGCGGGGCTTTTTCGCGGACCTCCTCTCTTGGCATGTGATACAAATCCCCGGTGAAATACAGGAACTCCATCGCCGTCAACCGCTCGTAGAGAAACGGCATATCCGGAATGTACCCCAGTGCCTTCCGGGCCGCCACCGGATCCTTGAGGGCATCAATGCCCGCCAGGGTAATCGAGCCCTGATCCGGACGCACCAGCCCGGTCATCATTTTGATGCTGGTGGTTTTTCCGGCGCCGTTGGGACCCAGAAAGCAGAATAGCTCTCCCTCCGGCACCTCAAGGCACAAATCATTGACCGCCTGAACATTGCCATACCGTTTTTGGAGATGGTCGAGTTTAATCATAAGCTTTGCAGCGGGATCAATCCCGGCTGTCCCAAGAGTTCAAGAAGATTCAACGCGTTTTCATCCGGAATCTTGATCGCCTCACTGACCTCGCCCACCTCCATCGTCAGCCCAAAGGGTGTCTCCTGCTTCAACACCAGTCCATGCTCGTTGATCCAGACATTCAGAGTCATCTCTCCCATAGTCATACTGATGCGCCGGGCCTCCTCCTCGCGTCCGTTCCGCAGCCGGATGACCTCCTGTCCCTCCCCCCGCAAAATCATTTCACGGGTTTCCCCGCTCAAACTCAGGGGATCCAGCGTGCGCATTCGCACCTGCTGCCCGGGCCGCAGATTCCGCATCGCCGTTTCGGCAAAAGGACTGTTCAGGACCACGTCCGGGGGAATTGTCAGCCGCCGCCGCATCTGTGCATTGCCGGCACTGAGTTCCACATCAAACTGATCCCCCTCCGCGCGCTGCCCCTTTACATGCCCCTGCATCCGCTGAAAATGAAACTGCACCTCAAAATGGGAGAGTTGATGCTGATGCTGGATATGCACCGAACTGGACACCCGCAGCGGGGCGATTCCGTCCGGCATCTCCACCATCAACTGAAACTGGGACTGCAGGACCAAATCCTCCCGGCCCTCCAACTCCTCCAGCTCGACCGTCGAATTCGCATACCCCACATGCACATCACCGGAAAAGATTTTCATCCAGCTGTCCCGGACCGCCGGCATGTCCCGTGTAAGCGTTCGGTATCCCTGCACCGTATCCTCAAACCAGTGGGGAAAGGCCTCGTAGCGGATCAGCCAGCCCACACTCCCGAGCCATGCAAGCAGGAGGAGCCATTTCAAAAAAGCGTAAAAACCGGTCATAGTCTCGAATCTACCCCGACTTCATCCATTTGTACAACAGACATTTACCCTGTGAACGGTTGGACGGGGGCGGAGGTTCAGCTTTCCAGACGCAACAGAACCGCTCCCAGCGGGGGCAGGGTGACGTTGACCGAATGCGGCCGCCCCATCCACGGAGTCGCTTCGCTCTGAACGCCGCCGCTGTTGCCCTGATTGCTGCCGCCGTAGAGTTCAGAATCGCTGTTGAGCAACTCCCGATAGTAGCCCGGCAGCGGAACGCCCATGCGGTAATTCTCCCGGACCACCGGGGTAAAGTTCAGGCCCACCACCACAAGATCGCCGGGGGTTTTGCCTTTGCGCAGGTAACACAGAATACTCTGTTCACTGTCGTGCAGATCAATCCATTCAAACCCCTCCCCGGAAAAATCCAGTTCGTGCAGCGCCGGAATTTGCTGATGCAGGTGGTTCAAATCCCGCACCAGATTCCGAAGGGTGTGATGCGGCTCATACTGCGTCAGATGCCAATCCAGTTGCGCATTGCTGTTCCATTCGGCCCATTGACCAAACTCCGAGCCCATAAACAGAAGTTTTTTACCCGGATGCGTCCACATATAGGTGTACAACAAACGCAGGTTCGCGAATTTCTGCCACGCATCGCCGGGCATTTTATCCAGCAGACTCTTTTTGCCATGCACCACTTCATCGTGTGAAAACGGCAGAATAAAGTTCTCATTAAAGGCATAGATCAGCGAAAAAGTGATCTCGCCATGATGATATTTCCGGTGAATCGCCTCCTTCTGGATGTATTCCAGGGTGTCGTTCATCCAGCCCATGTTCCATTTCAGCCCGAAGCCGAGCCCGCCAAGGTAGACCGGACGGCTCACCATTGGCCAGGCGGTGGACTCCTCGGCAAAGGTGAGGAATCCCGGATATTCCCGGTGCACAATTTCATTAAACTCTTTCAAAAACGAAACCGCGCCCAAATTTTCCCGGCCGCCGAACTCGTTGGGCACCCATTCTCCGGCATTTCGGCTGTAGTCCAGATACAGCATACTTGCCACCGCATCCACGCGGATGCCGTCGAGGTGATACACATCCGCCCAGAACATCGCGGAACTCAGCAGGAAGGTGCGCACTTCATTGCGGTCGTAATTGAAAATCAGCGTCCCCCAGTCCATGTGCTCGCCTTTTCGGGGGTCGGAATGCTCGTACAAGTGCGATCCGTCAAAATAGCTGAGCCCGTGCGGGTCCTTGGGAAAATGGGCGGGAACCCAGTCCAGAATCACCCCGATCCCCTCCTGATGGCACCGGTCCACAAAATATTTGAAGTCATCCGGGGTTCCGAAACGGGAGGTCACCGCATAATATCCGAGGGTCTGATACCCCCAGGACCCGTCAAAGGGATGTTCCGTAACCGGCATCAGCTCAATGTGCGTGAATCCCAGCTCTTTCACATACTGCAGCAAATCCTCCGCCAGTTCGCGGTAGGTCATGAACCGGTCGCCTTCATCGGCCACCCGTTTCCAGGAGCCCAGATGGCATTCATACACCGAAACCGGCCGGTTCAGAAAATCCGTCTGCTCCCGCCGGGACTTCATCCATGCCTCATCCTGCCATTCATAGGCATGAATATCCCACACCCGCGAAGCGGTCCGCGGGCGAAGTTCGCCGCTGAACGCATAGGGATCGGATTTGTGCGCCAGGAATCCGTCTTTGCCCCGGATTTCAAATTTATAGAGATCCCCCAACCCCAGTCCGGGAAGAAATACCGTCCAAATGCCGGAGGCGCCCAGATTCTGCATAGGATGAATACGTCCGTCCCAGCGGTTGAAATCTCCGATCACACTCACGCGGTCCGCATTTGGTGCCCACACCGTAAAGCGCACCCCGGAGACTCCGTCGATCTCCATCACATGCGCGCCCATTTTGTCAAAGGTCCGGTAATGCGTCCCCTCACCGAACAAATACAAATCCGTGTCTGGAATGGTCACCCGGTAGGCATAAGGGTCTTCCACCTCCCGCACGCCATGCTCCCGGTCATCGACTTCATACATGTACCGCGCCGGCTCCTCCGGCAGCACCACCTCGTAGATCCCGTGCGGATGAACCTTCTCCATTGTATACTTCGTCCCGTTTACAAGGGCGGTGACGGATTTGGCATGCGGTTGAAAGGTCCGAATCCGGCATCCCCCCTCCACCGCCTGCGGCCCCAACACCCCGTAAGGATTGTAATGGTTTGCGTCCACCAGCCGCTGGACATCCTCTGTGTATTCAACTTTTTTCTTTGCCATAATGGTTTTCAATTCCTTTCCGTGTTTGAAACCACGATGACAGACTCCCCGCCCGCCGTCAAATGTCATTTACCCCAAAAAAAATGGACGGACCCCGCGTCTCCTTCGCAGAGCCCGCCCGGTGCAACAACACGAGGACAGGAGAAACATGAAGTAACAAGAACACAACCAAATGTTCTAATCACAAGAAACAAAATACGTACAAATCGGATATCGTCAAGACGATTTATCGGCTTTTTTTATTCTCCCATTTCTTCATTGCCTTTCCCCGGAGACTTCGCCAAAACGCGGGCGCATGACCACCTTTACCCAGAAACTCCCTCCCGACGCCCGCGCCCGGCTCCTCCGCCATCTCCGCGAGGATAACTACGAACTTCGTGATGTCGCCCATGCGACGCTCGCCGGCAAAAAGGACGGACTCAACATCGTCCTCTACGACAGCGGCAAACTCGTGGTTCAGGGCAAAAAAACCGCCGAATGGATCGAATTCATCTTCGAGCCCTTCATTCTCGAGGCCCTGCTGGACAGTCCCGCCCCTTCCGGAAAGGACGTGGACACCTCCCCGCGCATCGGCATCGACGAAAGCGGTAAAGGTGATTTTTTTGGTCCGCTCGTCATCGCCGCCTTTCTGCTCACCCCCGATCTGGATCCCCTGCTCCGCGAACTGGGCGTCAAAGACAGCAAACAAATCAAAAACGATCTTCAGATCCAGAAAATCGCCCAGACCCTGAAAACCCGCGCGCCGCGTCAATGCAAAGTCATCACCCTCATGCCCGAAACCTACAACCGGCTGGTCGGGCGCATGGGCACAGTCAACCGCCTCCTCGCCTGGGGGCACGCCTCGGTGCTTGAGGAACTCCTGACCCGCTTTCCGGACACCCGCCGGGCGGTGGCCGACCAGTTCGGGCCGGAGCATCAAATCAAAAACGCGCTGAAAACCCGGGGCAAGCAGATCGAACTGATCCAGCGCCACAAAGCCGAGTCGGATCCCGCCGTGGCCGCCGCCTCCATTCTCGCCCGGGCCGGGTTCGTCGATGCCATGAAATCGCTCTCCGACCTCGCCGGGGTCCCTCTCCCCAAAGGAGCCACCCACGTCCGCCCCACCGCCGAGCGCCTGGTCAGAGAAAAAGGTCCCGGCATCCTCGAACAGGTCGCCAAAACCCATTTCCGCACCACCCGGCAAGTCCTCGAAGCCTGCGGACTCCCCGCACCGCCGCCAAAAAAATGATTCACGATGTCTGCCAGGCCCGCTTTGGACAGGCCCCAAAACGCATCACCCCGGTCAGCGGAGGCTGTATTGCCGGCGCGTTCCGTGTGGATCTGCCGGACGGCACCCGGCTGTTTGCCAAGCAGACCCGCGGTCCCGATCCCTTTGCCGCCGAAGCTCTGGGCTTGCGGCATCTCGATATCCCCGGCGGGGTTCGCGTGCCAACGGTCCTGCATGTGGAAACGAATTTGCTTATGCTGGAATGGATCGAGCTTGCGCCATCCCCCCGCAAAGATCCGGAAACCGCCCAGGCCCTACTCGGCGAACAGCTTGCGGTCACTCACCAAAAAACCGATACCGCATACGGATTTCCGCTCAACCATGTCATCGGAGCCACTCCGCAGCAAAACCTTCCCCGACTGCCGCACCAACCCGGCGCCTGGCCCGAATTCTGGTGGACGCACCGGCTTGAACCCATGATCCGCCGCCTGCCCGCCGATCAGCAAAACGCCTTTCTCGCCCTGGAAGACCGGGTATCCCCCCTGCTCGAAGGCAGCGACGAAGCCCCAGCGCTCCTGCACGGTGATCTCTGGGGCGGCAACGTCGGCTGGGGAACAGCGGACCGGCCGGTTATGTACGATCCGGCACCCTATTATGGACATCGCGAAGCCGATCTCGCCATGACCCGGATGTTCGGAGGCTTCACCCCCGATTTCTACCGGGCCTACCACGAAGCCTTTCCCCTGCCCGACGGATGGGAGACCCGCCTCGATTTTTACAGGCTTTACCACGTTCTCAATCACGTCGTTCTCTTTGGCGCCTCCTATTTTCCTCAGGCCCGGCATATCCTGCAAACATACCTTTCCTATTGACCCGCCGCTCATTCGCGGGTAACAATAGCTCCCAATTTAGAAAACCACTCACCGACTCCGGAGACACACGCTTATGATGATCATGCGCTTTCACAAACTGATTCAATCCCGCCTCATGTGGCTGATTTTCCTTGGCGTGGTGGTGATCAGTTTTGTTTTCATGGATTTCCTGGGCTCCAGCGGCGATGCCGGTGTGACCCGTCAGCTCCGGCAGCCCGTGGCCCACATCAACGGAGAGCCCCTCCGCTTTCTGGAATTTGACATCGCCCGGCGCCAGATCGAGCAGAACCTCAATCAGCCCCTGGACCGCGAAGAACTCGACGAGCGGGTCTTCCGCCGCTTTGCGCAGCTCGCCAAAGCCGAGCAACTCGGAATCCGGGTGCCCCGTGCCGCAGCCGAAAGCGATCTGCGCCAGTCCCTGGCACAGGATGCCGCGGAGGATCCGGAAATCATGAACCGCTTCCGCATGTATCTGCGCAGTCAAAACATGACCGAAGCTCAGTTCATCGACTTTATTCATGAAGAACTGATTCTGGAAGAGTTTCAAAAGGTTCTGTCCGCCTTCGCGATGATCTCCCCCTTCGATGCCGAGCGGTGGACCGCCATGCAGACGGATGAATTCGCGCTGGCGATTCTCGAAATTTCCGGCGACCACCTCCCGGAACCCGAAGCTGCCGATGAAGAAGCGCTGAGCGCCTACTTTGAAGAAAACGCGGCATCCTTCGAGATTCCCGAACACCGCCGCTTCCGGTTCCTCTCCCTGAGCCTCCGTGACTTTGAACGCGAAGAGGATGTACTCACCGAAGCGCAGGCCCGCGAACAATACGAGGCCAACCCCTCCCGCTGGGACCGTCAAATTCCCGTCATGACCGAAGAGGGCGGCTTTGAACTCCAGCGTGAATCCCGTGAATTCGACGAAGTCAAAGACGAAATCATCACCGGCAACCGCACCGCCCAGGCCCGCGAGCGCGCCAAAGACGAGGCTATGGGCCTCTCCGTCCGACTCATGCCCCGCCGGGGACGCCCCGCCCCGGAAATGGAGACCGTGGCGGAAGATCTCGGACTGACCGTCACCGAATCCGAATTTCTCCCCCGCACCGGCACCCTGCCCGACCTGCCCGGGTCCGCCGCCATTGTGCGTGCCGCCTTTGAACTCGATCTCTCCCCCGTCGGCCGCACCTCCCAGCCGGTCCTCGGGCGCGAAAACGTCTTCATCGTTCAGCTCATCGATATCCAGCCCCCCCGCATTCCCGAACTGGACGAAGTCCGCGAAGATGTGGCCGCCCGCTGGCTTGACGCGCAGCGCCAACAACAACGGCTCGACCACGCCTCCGCCCTTCGAGAAACCCTTCAGGCCGCACTGAATGAGGGGAAATCCATCGCCGAAGCGGCCCAGGACCTCGAGGGTGTCGAACTCACCGATCCCCCGCCCTTCCAGCTGATGACCTTGAACCCCAACATGCCTTCCATTCCCTTTGAGATTGCCGAAACCCTCGTCGGACACGGAGCGGGAGATCTGATTGGACCTGTGGAAGATTCCCGTTTCGACGGTGTCTACCTGGCCTATGTCCTCTCCCGCGAAGTACGGGAGGATGATGCGGCGGAACTGTTGCCGCAGATGGAAAGCGACCTGGCCATTCACCTTCAGTTTCAAGGATTTTCCGAGGCCTTCGAAGAACGAATCCTCCAACCCATGATCCGCCGGGTCCACACCCCCAACGTCGAAACCGAAGACTAAACCATCACATGCAAACCGTTCTCGTCACCGGCTCCGCCGGCTTTATCGGTTCCACCCTTGCTCTCAAACTCCTCGAACGCGGGGACCGCGTGGTGGGGATCGACTGCCTGAACGACTACTACGATGTCAGCCTCAAGGAGGCCCGGCTCAAGCGGCTGACTGCCCACAAACACTACCACCACGTTCACGCGGACATTGCCGACCGCGCGGCTGTGGAGGCACTCTTCGAAACCCATAAGCCCGACGGTGTCATCAATCTCGCTGCCCAGGCCGGTGTCCGCTATGCCGCGGAAAATCCGCATGTCTACGTGCAAAGCAATCTCGTCGGCTTTCTCCATATCCTCGAAGGCTGCCGTCACCACGGGGTCAAACACCTTGTCTTTGCCTCCACCAGCTCTGTGTACGGAGCCAACACCACCATGCCTTTTGCCGAGGATCACCACACCGAGCATCCCCTCACCCTCTATTCCGCCAGTAAAAAAGCCAACGAAATGATGGCCCACAGCTACGCCCACCTCTACGGCTTCCCCTGTACCGGCCTGCGCTTTTTCACCGTGTACGGACCCTGGGGCCGCCCGGACATGGCTCTGTTTCTTTTCACCAAAAACATCCTCGCCGGCAAGCCCATCCCGGTGTTCAATCACGGCAAACACTCCCGCAGCTTCACCTACATTGACGACATCGTCGAAGGCATCGTCCGCACCCTCGACCGGCCGGCCGCCCCCGATCCCGACTGGGACAGCGCCAACCCGAATGCCGCCACCAGCAACGCCCCTTACCGCATCTACAACATCGGCAGCCCCCAGAACACCCCGCTGATGCGGTACATCGAACTGCTCGAAAACAACCTCGGACGCAAAGCCGTCCTCGATCTCAAACCCCTCCAGCCCGGCGATGTCCCCGACACCATGGCCGATGTCAGCCAGCTTGCCGATCACACCGGCTTCACCCCGCAGGTCAGCGTCGAAGAAGGAGTCTCCCGCTTTGTGTCCTGGTATCGGGAATACTACAAAACCTGAAGCCTGATACAATTTTGAAGCCTTGGGTTTCTTTCGTCAAATTCTCACACGATTTCCTATTGTCAGCCTCAAACCCTCTTGTAGATTTCAAGGTATGTTGAACCACGAGATCAGATCATGAGCACTCCGGATTCCGTATCCATCGAGAACACCTATCATTGGCCTGCCGATGGGGAAAGCCGTCCCTGGACCGAATTCTGGGTGACCACCTTCACCACCCCGGTCGGAGCTGTCGTCGGCGCGAACATTCTCTTCACCACCGATCCGGATGGTGAAACGCCCTGGAGACATCAGCCCATGGAAAAAAACTGTGTTCTGGGAGAACAGGATGTCTGGCACGTCAACCTCGGCACGTTTCCCGCCGGAACCCGCATCCGTTACGCGGTGGAAGCCATCGACTCCTCAGGGGCCTCTGTCTGGGATAACTGCCACAACAAAGACCATCACGCCCGCATTGGCAGCGCCCGCGACCTCGCCCCCCATTCAAACGCATAATTTCCTGTTTTTCTTTTTCGCTGAGGTCGGTAAATTTTCGGGAGACCACCACGATATGGACATTCTCCTGATAACCATCCGACACATCCACGGTTTCTCCAGGGAACGCCTGTTGAAGGATTTGTTCTATTTTCGTTTTTAATTCAATACATGCGGGCATGATTGGCCACCTATGATTCATCTTCTTTCAGTCGCAATCGCCACGCATCCGGGTGCTGGCGCAAATTTTGAACGGCCACAATCAATACGGTATCTTTGCGAACTTGATACAGTAAAGCAAATGGAAAGCGATTGAGTCGGCATCGCCGAGTACGTTTGGACAGAGGAGTCCAGGCGTTTGGAAATTCGACGATTCGATTCAGACCCCGTTTTACTTCGTTGGCGAATCCCAGTCCCAAGCCTTACCGCTGCAAATCGCAGTAAGAAATCGCTTCGGCAAATTCGTCCTCTGCAGTCAGAAGAAACTCCACATTCATTTGGAATATTTCTTCTCGATTTTCTCGAAAACCATTGATGCTGGAACGGATGTGATGTCACCGCGATCATACGCATCAATTCGGTCCTCCGCCTCAATAGCCCAGGCGGAATCTATTTCCAGACTCGTCGGAAGATCAAAACTGGAAAGAATACCCTCCACGAGTTCGGCGCGTTCGATGGGGGATAAACGTACGGCCTGTCCAAGCATTTCTTGTAATTGTGTGGTCATAATTTCATTCCTTACACTAAGATTCTACAGCCTGAAGCCCTCAAAATCAACTTTTAGCTTCACTGAGATTGCAAAGGCCAGACAGGCAGGGTTTCATCAATCTCCCCCATCACCCGCAGGGTTTCGCGCTGGGCGGCGAGGAGGTGTTTGTAATGCTGGTCGCGTTTGACTTCGTTGGCGGCTTCGGTTTCATCGGCGATCCAGCGGGCAAAGAGGGGAAGTCCGCTGTGCTCGTGCATGTCTTCGAGGGTGTTGGTGAGGAAGACGCGGAGGCGGTCGGTGCCGTCCATTTCGTAGCGCCAGGGTTCGGCGGTTTCGGGGGGCAAGTCGCGGGCGGCGAGCTGGAGACTGAGTTTGAAGTGGGCGATGGCGTAGGGGGCCATCATGAGTTCGAAGCCGAAGAGGCGGAAACGACCCGCAAACCTTCCTTAAGGATAATTGGGATACGATTCTTGATCGTTAGTTTTCCTCGCGGGTCACCGGCTCCGGACCATGCAGGTTGCAAGATTTTCCGGAATCCGGCGGGCATTTTGCAAGCAGGTATTTCAGAGCCACTTTGTCATCACGCAGACGGCCGGGCAGGATTAACGGATGAAGTGCGCAAAAAGAGCGGCGGCCGCGAGAAAGATCAAGGTCAACAGAGTGGTAAGGACATAAACAATCTGATGCAGCATGGGACGGTTTGGCATGCGGAACCTCCTTTTCATACAATTTGAAAACGTTCAGACAGAATCTGGCGGAGTGGAATCGGCCGGTTTCCCAATTCCCGCTCCACGAGATTCATCATGGGCTCGGGACCGCAGATGTAATAATCATAGTCACCCGGTGTCTCCGGCAATTCCCGGTCCAGAAGATCAGGTGTCAAAAAACCGGTATCGCCTTCCCAGTCGTCTTCGGGATCGGAGAGCACATGGATCACCCGCAAATTCAGGGCAGATTCAAAATCGGCGATCTCCTCCCTGAACAGGATCTCCTCCCGGGATTTACTGCCGTAAAACAGTATGCAGGGACGCGTATCCTTCCGCTCCGCCAGGGTGCGCAACATGCTGAAAATAGGGGTGATCCCGACCCCTCCGGCAAAAAATACCGACCCGCGTTTGTCGGCGCGGTCTTTCAGCGTGAATGCCCCCAGGAAATTTTAATCCCCCGCCAAAGCACCTCCAGAGCCCGCTGGATCCCGTGATCCCGGATTTGTTGGCGGTCACCGGTAACCTGAAAACGCACCGCTTGACTCCCGGCCGCGCCCGCCAGGCCCACGTAAAACAGCCCCACGGGTTTTTCGGGGGTCCCGCCGCCTGGACCGGCAACACCGGTGATGCTCAAACCCCAGGTGGTCTGCATGCGCGCCCTCACCCCCGCCGCCATCTCGCGGGCCACCGCCTCGCTCACTGCACCATGCGCTGCCAGCAGGCTTTCCTCCACGCCCAGATCCCGCATCTTCACCGCATTGGCATACGCCACAACCCCGCCCACAAAATAGACGGAACTGCCCGGCACATCCGTGACCCGCTCCGCGATACCCCCCGCCGTGCAGGATTCCGCCGTGGCCAGTGTCTCCCCCCGCTCTGTCAGCATCCGGCCAATCACCTCCTCAACCGTCTCTCCGGTCTCGTTTAAGAGGTCCCCGGCATACTGCTCCCGCACCCAGTCCGTCAGCCGGTTCACAGCCGCCTCCGGTCCGTGAAAACGCAGTTCCACACTGCCTGGACGCGCACAGTAGGCCACGGCCACCCCGGCGGGAATCTCCGCCTCCGTCCGCAGCCGGTCCTGAACCCGCGATTCGCTGTGACCCAAAATCCGGAAGACACGCTGATGCAAATCCGCACGCGCCACCTGCGCGGCCAGCCAGGGGGTCACCGCCGTTTTGATCAGCCCGTTCAGCTCCCGCGGCGGCCCGGGCAGCAGCCAGAGCGAACGGCCGTTCTCCAGGGTCAAACATTGTCCCGGCGCAATCCCCACCGGATTCATGAACACCTCCGCACCTGCCAACACGTTCGCCTGCCGACACTGCGCCGCGGTGGGTTCCCGGTTTATTTTCGCAAAATACGCCTGCAGATGCGCGTCCGCGACCGCGTGGGACACCACATCCCGTCCCGTAACGGCGGCCACCGCCTCCCGGGTCACATCATCCTCCGTGGGCCCAAGTCCACCGGTGACAAACACCAATTCAGACCGTTCAAGCGCTGAAGCCACCGCCTCGCGGATCAGTGTCACGTCATCGGGAACCACCGTTTCCCGCTGCAGCGGAATGCCCACCCCCACCAACAAGCCGCCCAGGGTGTATCCATGCCGGTTCAACGTGCGGCCCTGGAGCAGTTCCGCTCCGGTGGCCACCACTTCAGCCCCCAAAATCCGGCGCTTAGTCATCCTTGTCCGCGTCGTCGGCGGGCTCGGGGGTGGGTGTCTGCTCCGCCTGGGTCTCCTCCTCCGGATTCAATTCCTGGTGAATCCGCCGCATCAGCAGCACGTCCCGGAACGTCAGCGTGATCATCAGACTGATCAGCAGCACCACCATGGTGTTGGCCAGAGCAATGATCACCCGGCGGTGTGGCGGTTTGCGGAAGACAATCTCGTACAGGGACACCAGAATATGCCCGCCGTCCAGCACGATAAAGGGCAGCAAATTGATGATCGCCAGATTCACATTGATCAGGGCGGTGAACCACAGGGCCTGCATAAAACTGGTCTGAACCTGACTGTGAATACTGCCCAGCATAATCACCGGACCCCCAATCCCCTGCGAGGCCTCCCGCCGTTCGCGCGGACGTCCGAAGGCACGCAGCGTGCGGAAAATGGAGCCGCTGAAATACTGCAGCTGGGTCATGGGATTGGGATGAATGGTCACATCCGCATGCACCTCATCCATCAGAATACCAATCAGAAACCGCTGAATATCTTCATGAAATTCCGGTACCAGCGTGATCTCCATCGCTTCCCGGTCTTCCCCGCGAAGGATGCTCAACGCCAACGGGGCACCCTCGCTGGTCTGCACCGCCAGAATGAACGCATCCGAATTTCCAACCGGCTCCCCGTTCACCTTCTCAAGAATATCCCCCGGCAAGAGACCGGCCCGGTCGGCCGGCGAGTCCTTCTGAAGTCCGCCCACCCGAACAAAATCGACATGCTCCACCGGACGCACACCGGGGAGCTGCAAAAAGCCGATCCGGTTGCGCACCGTGGGCACCGCCGGCAAATCTTTCCATTCCCCGTCCCGCACAATGCGGAGTTGCACCTCCTGATTCAGGCTCGAAGCAATATCCACATCCGTCCAGAACGAGACCCGGTCCCCATTCACGTTGGTAATCAGATCGCCGGCCCGCAAACCGGCCTCATACGCGGGACTGTTCCGGTGCACACGCCCGACCACGGCCGGCCCGGGACCCGCATCGTAGGGTTTGCCCACGGCCCAGACAACAACACACAGTAAAAACGCGGTAATCACATTCATCACCGGGCCCGCCACTGCAATAATAATGCGTTTCCAGGGGGCGACCGTCTCCAGTTTGCCTTCTTTGGCGTCCTGGTTTTCAAACGCGGACCCGGTAATATCCATCTGGGGCAGTGCCACATAGCCGCCAATCGGAAGCCAGGAAAGCTTGTAAACCACCCCTTTGATTTTCTTCTGCCAGAGGGCAGGCCCCATGCCAATGGAAAACGCGTCGATGCGAAGTTTAAACCACTTGGCGGTCATGAAATGCCCCAGTTCGTGCACCAGAACAGTGCCACCGAACAGGAGCAGCACCATCACAACGGAATACAGCAAACTGAGTGGATTCATAAGAGTCTCGCTTAAGCCGGGGTACCGGGAAGTCGGTCCACCAGCCCGGAATAATACAGCGCTCTGGCATCATGTTCGGTTTCCAACTGCGGAACCGGCTCCAGAACATCGAACTTTTCCTGTGCATCATAAAACGCTTTTTGCAAGGTCTGGAGGGAAAAATCCCCTTCAAGGGCCAGAAAAACCGGCAGCACCTTCGCATCCAGCCAAAGCACCATCCATTCGTTGCCGGCCGCGTTCGGGAGCACCTTGCAGGGGAAACCATCGTTGGTTTCGCTCAGGGTGCGCAGCGTTTTATGCGACAAGTCTCTGGCACTGTCCCGCACAATCAAAAAGGTGTCGCTTCCCTGTATCTGGAGCTCTTCAAACAACTGGGCCATCCGTTTGGACAGCTCTGTGCGGTAATGATTGTCCACCTGGAATCCGGAAGGCAGGCCCACCTGACGGGTGCTGGACTGCCCCCCGAGAAATACCCGGCTCCCTGCCGAACGGTAGGACTGAATCCGCTCCACATTGCAGAGCATCAACTGTTCGCGGGCATAGCCGAAGTAATCGCTCACCGGCGTATTCTCCACCAAATCATACCCCAGCAGCACCACCGCACAGGCATTCCGCCGACAACGCACCGCATCAAAACTTTCAGTTTTCCGGTACTGCCAGGCCGCTTTCAGATCATCCATGAGATCGTCCCAGGCATCCGCCTGACGCGCGCCCGGACGGGGGGCCAACTGAACCCCGTGCGGGATGGGTTTCAGGCTGCCGCCGGTCTCCTCCACCCGATTGGCGAACACCAGCCACTCAAAGTCCGGAACCGGGGTAAAGCCATGAATCGAGTCAAAGGTCGAACGCCGTACCGCCAGACCGGTCAATCCCGCCGGCCCGCCGATCAGACGGTGCCCCAGCTTGTGGGCCAGACGCCGCGCCCTGCCGATCAGCGGCGAACTCACATCGGTCTCGCGCAAATCGAAATATCCCGCATCCACATCCTGCGAAAAAAACGAATCCAGGGCCGCCGACCAGCCCCGCTCCGGAACACTGCCCGGCAACAAAAAGAGAAGCAGGTCTCCGGTGGCCTCGCCGGCCGCCTGATTCAGGGCCACCGCAAGCATCCCCTCCTTCTGAGGAACGATCTTCACCCAGTCATGCTCCGCCGCCACTTCCAGACTGCCGTCCGCGCTGCCGCGGTCCACCACAAACACTTCATGGGCGCCTTTTTCAGGAATTAAACTTCTCAAAGTGCGGCGCAGAGCATCGCGGTCATGGCTGACGGGAATAAAAATGGAACATTTCATAGGAGGGATACCAAAAAAGGGTTAAAAAACGGTTCCTCCCCTTTCCTGCAAAAAGGAAAGGATTTCAAGCGGTTTCGCTATGGGAATTTTCAAAAAAAGCGTTTATGATCCACCCATGCGATTTTTACTCTACAATATACGGTACGGAACCGGGGGAAACATGAACCGGTTTCCGCTCAGCGGCTACATTGGCAAAACCCGGTTGCACCTTCAGGAAATCACCCATTTTCTGCACGAAACCAACCCCGATGTCATCGGACTCATCGAAGTGGACGCCGGCAGCTACCGCTCCGGCCGCCTCAACCAGGCCCAGCAGATCGCCGAAAGTCTCGGCCATTACCATACCTACCGCGGCAAATATCCCGACAGCAACCGACTGCTGAAGCTGCTCCCGGTCCTCAACAAACAGGGAAACGCCTTCATCTGCCGCGACAGCATTACCCGCGAGCACTTCCACTATGTCACCAAAGGAATGAAACGCCTGGTGATGGAACTCGAACTCGACCGCGTGGTCTTTATCCTCGTGCATCTCGCCCTCTCTTACCGGACCCGCCACGAACAGCTCCGCGAAATCAAAACCATTGTCCGCAACCTCGACAAACCCTGCATTGTCGGCGGCGACTTCAACGTCTTCACCGGCCGGGGCGAACTCGAACTCTTCATGGAGGCCTCCGGCCTGCAGTCCGCCGCCCCCGACGACACCCCCACCTTCCCAAGCTGGAAACCCAAAATGGGCCTGGATTTCGTTTTTCACAGCCCCGGCATCCGTATGAAATCTTTCCGCGTCCCCCAGGTTCTCTATTCCGACCACCTGCCGCTGGTTTGCGATTTCGAGATCGAATAATGACCGTCTTCACCCCCGGCAAAATCATTCTCTCCGGCGAACACGCCATCGTTCAGGGCGGCCGAGCCCTGGCGGCCCCAGTCCGTGCCGGAGTCCGCGGCCGCTTTACA